>JAUVWK010000439.1 GCA_030604165.1 Alphaproteobacteria bacterium
GAGGTGATTCACGAGACCTTGAAAAAGCAGGACATCTGCGTCACCACCGCCCAGATCCCCGGCCGGCCGGCGCCGGTGCTGATTCCCGAGGCGGTGGTCAAGGACATGAAGCCGGGCTCGGTGATCGTCGATCTGGCCACCGATGGCGGCGGCAACTGCGAGCTCAGCGAGCGCGACAAGGTGGTGGTCAAGCACGGCGTCACCATCATCGGCCACGCCAACTATCCCGCTCGGGTGCCCGTGGACACCAGCAATCTTTACGCGCGCAACCTCTATAACTTCGTCGCGCCGATGATTAATTCCGAGACCAAGCAACTCGATATCGATTGGGAGGACGAGGTGTTCAGGGGGGCGCTGTTAACGCGCGACGGCCAGGTGGTGAACCCGGCCATGAAAGGCGAGGAAATCTGATCATGGAACAGATCGTCCATGTGCACCCACTGATAATCGCCATCACGGTCTTCGTGCTTGCGGTCTTTATCGGCTATTACGTGGTGTGGAGCGTCACGCCGGCCTTGCATACCCCGCTCATGTCGGTGACCAACGCCATCTCGAGCGTGATCATCGTCGGCGCGGTGCTGGCGGCGACCCCGATGGAAAGCGGCATCGGAAAAATCTTCGGCGGCATCGCCGTGGGCTTGGCGGCGGTCAACATATTCGGCGGCTTCGCCGTCACCCAGCGCATGCTGGCGATGTTCAAAAAGAAAAAGACCTAAGAGGAGGCCGCCATGACCGCTAATCTCGCGGCGATACTCTATCTAGTCGCCGGCGTTTGTTTCATCATGGCCTTGCGCGGCCTGTCGTCGCCGACATCGGCGCGTGGCGGCAATCTGTTCGGCATCGCCGGCATGGTCATCGCCGTCGGCACCACGCTGGCCCAGCCCTCCGTTCAAGATTATCTCTACATCATCATTGGCATCGTGGCCGGTGGCGCGATCGGTACGGTGATTGCGCTCCGCATCAAGATGACCGCGATGCCCCAGCTGGTCGCGGCCTTTCACAGCCTGGTCGGCCTTGCCGCCGTCCTGGTCGCCGGCGCCGCGCTTTACAGCCCCGAGCTTTTCGGCATCGCCGAGGCGGACGGCGGTATCCGGCTGATCAGCCGCATCGAAATGAGCGTCGGCGTGATCATCGGCGCGATCACCTTTACCGGCTCGCTGGTCGCCTTCGCCAAGCTGCAAGAGTTGGTCGGCGGCGCGCCGCTGGTTTTCCCGTTGCAGCTTTCGTTCAATTTGATCGTCGCGCTGGTCGTCATCGGGCTCGGCGTCTATTTCTGCTTCGGCCAGTCAGAGGCCGTCTTTTGGATCATGACGGCGCTGGCGCTGCTATTCGGCGTGCTCATGATCGTGCGCATCGGCGGCGCCGATATGCCGGTCGTGATTTCGATGCTGAACTCCTACTCCGGCTGGGCGGCCGCGGGCATCGGCTTCACCCTGGAAAACACCGTGTTGATCATCGTCGGTGCCTTGGTCGGCTCATCCGGCGCGATCCTGAGCTACATCATGTGCCGGGCCATGAACCGCTCGTTCATCAGCGTCATCATGGGCGGCTTCGGCGGTGTCGCCGAGGCCGGCGTCAGCGCCAGCCAGAAGAGTCACAAACCGGGTAGCGCCGACGACGGTTCCTTCATCATGAGCAACGCCGGCTCGGTCATTATCGTGCCCGGCTACGGGCTCGCCGTGGCCCAGGCGCAGCACGTCTTGCGCGAGATGGCCGACCTCCTGAAGAAGGAGGGAGTCACGGTGCGCTACGCCGTCCATCCGGTGGCGGGCCGCATGCCGGGCCACATGAACGTGCTATTGGCGGAGGCCAACGTTCCCTACGAAGATGTCTTCGAGCTCGACGACATCAACAGCGAGTTCGCCACCACCGACGTGGCCTTCGTGATCGGCGCCAACGACGTGGTCAACCCGCTGGCCAAGACGGATCCGCAATGCCCGATCGCGGGCATGCCGATCCTCGACGTGGAACAGGCCAAGACGGTGCTGTTCGTCAAGCGCAGCCTGTCGCCGGGCTATGCCGGCATCGACAATCCGGTGTTCTACCGGGACAACACCATGATGCTGTTCGGCGACGCCAAGAAAATGGTCGAGGGTATCGTCAAGGCCTTGCAGTAGGGCGTCGCGGCAGTAGCGCATCGCGCGCACGCTTTTTGCGCGTTCTGGGCGCAGGCCTATTGTGCGGCGCGCGCTGGGCGCACGACAAAACCCGGGCCGCCGGGCGGGCCCACATTCGATAGGCTATCGGGTCGAATAGGTTGGGGGCTCAGTCGTCGCGCTGGGCCCGTTTCCGGGCCAGCTTGCGCGCGCGGCGAATCGCCTCGGCTTTCTCGCGAGCGCGCCGCTCCGACGGTTTTTCGTAGTGGCGCCGCATTTTCATTTCGCGGAAGATACCCTCACGTTGCATCTTTTTCTTTAAAGCCTTGAGGGCCTGATCGACGTTGTTTTCTCGGACGAGAACCTGAACCAAACTCTACCTCTGTTCGTTGCGGTCGGGGCGCGAACGCCGATTGTTAGCTCTGTTAACTAGCACAAGTATTTATAGCACACTGCGCCGCCCCTGTGAAGGGCGAGCGCTTGATTTCCTTGGTTAATCTATGGTTAATCGCCGGCTAGCCTGTTCTGAACTGGCCGCTTGTTCTGAACCGGAAGGTGGAATCGCAGCCGCGTTTCCGCTCGTTTTTGCTATAGTTTTGCCGCGGCGATAAGGAGGTGAGCGGTGACGGATTCGGCTGGCGGCAGCAATGAGTTTCGCATCGGCGCTGTCTTGCGCCGCAGTTTTGCCATTCTGTTCAAACATATCGTGCCGTTCGGGCTGATTTCGCTTCTCCTCTTGGTGGTGCCAAGTTTCGTTATCGAGTTCATCGTCATCAGCCAGGGGCCGGAATCGAGTTGGGGTTTGGCGATCGTCTTGATTGTCAACCTGGTGTTGACCTATTTGGTCACGGCTGCCTTGGTCTATGGCACGATTCAGGAGCTGCGCGGGCAGCGGATTCGCCTCGGCCATATTATCAGCCGCGGTTTGGCGCTGATGTTTCCGGTGCTCGGGGTTGCCATGATCGTCGGGCTGGCGAGCACCGTGGGCTTCATTTTGCTCATCATTCCGGGCTTGATTGTCATGACCCTGTTTTGGGTCGCGATCCCAGCGGCCGTCGTGGA
>JAUVWK010000219.1 GCA_030604165.1 Alphaproteobacteria bacterium
CGGCCGACCAAGACCGTGTGGGTATCGGCCTTCATGGTCTGGCCAAGGATGCAATCGAAGCTCGCCAGGCTGTCCAGCAGGACCGGCGCGCCGGTCTCCAGCGTGCCCCAGGTGCCAGTCTCGAAGCGTTCGGCGAGGCGGGCATTGTCGGCGAACAACGTGGTCAGCGCCTCATGCCCTCGCGCCAGCACGTTGACGCAGAACACGCGGCTTTGCAGCGCCGGATCGTGCGCCGCGGCCTCCCGGTCGACGCAGGCCAGCAGGGTCGGCGGCTCGACCGACAGCGAGCAGACGGCGGTGGCGGTCAGACCGATGCGGCGGCCGTCGATGGCGGTGGTGACGATGGTGACGCCGGCCGTGAGCTGGCGCATGCCTTGCTTAAAGGCCTCCGGATCCACGCTGGTCAGCAGATCCGCGCCGAAATCCGCGCCAAAATCTTCCAAGAATGGCATTCCAACCTCCACACCCACCGGCCACGATCATGCTGTCTGCGCGCCGAAACGTCCAGCCGCGAGCCGGGCCGGCGCGATTCCACACAGGTGGGAAATGCTCTAGCATGAGCCCTCGGCGGACAAAAAAGGGGGAGACGCCCGTGCGATGTTATTGGCTCGAGGAAGCGCTGCCCGAGCGGATCGAAGACGCGCCGCCGGTCGCCGGCGATCTCAAGGCTGACGTCTGCATCGTGGGCGGCGGCTATTTCGGCCTGTGGACGGCGCTCCGACTCAAGGAGCGCGAGCCCTCGCTGGATGTCGCGATCGTCGAGGGCGATATCTGCGGCGGCGGCGCGAGCGGGCGCAATGGCGGCTTCGTGCTGAGCTGGTGGGCCAAATTCAACGGACTGCAAAAGCTCTGCGCCACCGACGAGGCCGTGCGGCTGGCCCAGGCCTCGGCCGACGCGATCTCTGAAATCGGCGCCTTTTGCCAGAGCCACGAGATCGACGCCCATTACCGCTATGACGGCTGGCTGTGGGCCGCCACCAGCCCCGTCCAGGACGGCTCGTGGCGCACCCTGGTCGACCGTCTGGCGCAACACCAGCTCCACCCGTTCGAGGAATGGCCGCCCGAACAGGTCGCGCGGCGCGCCGGCTCGGCGCGGTATTTGAGCGGCGTGTTCGAGCCGACCGGCGCGACCGTGCAACCCGCCCTGCTCGCCCGGGGCTTGCGCCGGGTCGCCATGGCAAAGGGCGTGCGCATCTACGAGCACTCGCCCATGAAGCGGCTCAAGCGCTCATCGCCGCCGCGCGTCATCACCAAGCGCGGCTCGGTGACGGCCGAGAAGGTGATCATCGCCATGAACGCCTGGGCCGCCGCCTTGCCCGAACTGCGGCGCAGCATCGTCGTGGTGAGCAGCGATATCGTCGCCACCGAACCCATGCCGGCGCGGCTCGCGCAAGCGGGCTGGAACAACGGCATGGCGATCTCGGATTCGCGCACGCTGGTCAACTACTACCGCTCCACGCTGGATGGCCGCATCGTCTTCGGCACCGGCGGCGGCCTCCTCTCGTTCGGCAACAAGGTCGATGAGCGCTTCGAGGGCGCCTCGCGGCGGGCCGGCGAAGTGGAGCGTTTCCTGCGCCAGCTTTACCCCGATTTCGACGATGTGCCCGTGGCGAAAAGCTGGACCGGGCCGATCGACCGCTCGGTCACCGGGATCCCGTTTTTCGGCCGGCTGGACGGGCGCGCCGACCTGCTTTACGGCCTCGGCTTTTCCGGCAACGGCGTCGGGCCCACGGTGGTGGGCGGGCGCATCATGGCCTCGCTGGCGCTGGAGGCCGACGATGAATGGGCGGGCTGCGGCCTGGTGCGCGATAGGGTGGGGCAGTTTCCGCGGGAGCCGTTTCGCTATTACGGCGGCCGCATGGTGATCGCGGCGAACCGGCGCAAGGAACAGCTGGAGGATGCCGGGCGCAAGGCGGGCCCGCTGACCCGGCGCCTCGCCGCCATGGCGCCGGCCGGGCTGGTCCCAGTCAAGGGCGTCGACGCCCCGGCCGCGCGCGCCTCCTGAGCGCGCGGGCTCAGTCCGCCACGCGGCGGAACACGATGTCGTCCACCGTGTATTCCAGCGGCACCGCGAGGCGGTCGATCGCACCCGCCTTGTCGTAGAAAAAGCTCACCTTGAGCCGCCTGTAGGCGGTCAGCGGAATCTTCTCGATCTCGAACATATCGTAATGAAAATGCCGCAACGGCAAATCGAAGCGGTGGAAGAGCCAGCGCAGCGCCTCGCCGTCGCGCGCGATACGCAGGCGGCCGTAGGCCGGATGCTCGTAGGTGCCGACATAGTCCGCGAGCGGGTGCGACGGCGGCGCGTTCTCCTTGCGGGGAACCAAGATCTCGGGATAGCGGCTCGCGGCCTCGGCCTTTTGCCGTTTTTCCCGAAACCGCGCGTTCCAGGCAATCGGCTCCAAGCCCAAGAGCCGGTCATAGAGATTGCGCGCAACGATGGTCGGAACCGGATTGCGGTCGAGATTGCTGAGCACGACGAGGCCGATGTCGCGTTCCGGCATGAACGAAAGCTGCGCCACATAACCATCGATGCCGCCGCCGTGAGAGATCGTCGTGTGGCCGCGGTAGCGGGAGACGACAAAGCCCATGCCATAGCTGCTGCGGCCCAGCTCGACGTCTTTCGGTGTGCCCGGCATCGCCGTTTGCGGTGCCTGCATCTCTGCCATGCGGGCTTGCGAGAGGAGCGGCGCACCGTCATGGCGGCCCTCGTTCATGGCGAAGCGCACGAACCGGATCAACTCGGCGGCGCTGGCATTGAGCGCGCCCGCCGGGCCGATGCCTTGCATATCGAACAACGCGACGTCGGCCACCGCGTCGTCGACCAGCGCATGGGGAGAGGCGAAATCTTCGTCCCGTTGCATTTCGGCGACGGTGAAATTGCTCCGTGTCATGCCGAGCGGCGCGAGCAGGCGGCGCCGCGTAAAAGCCTCCCACGTGCTCTCGCTCAGCCGCTCCGCAATGCGTCCCGCCACCATGAACAGCAGGTTTTGATAGCCCCAGCCGACGCGGAACGAGCCCCCCATATCCAAATAACGCAAGCGCCCGAAGAGGCTGTCTCGATCGAACCCGGTGGCGTACCAAAGCGCGTCGTGGCGGGGCAAGCCGGAGCGGTGCGTGACCAGATCGCGCGGCGTCATGGTCTCACTGGCGAAGCCATCGGTGAGCCGGAAGGCGGGCAGGTAATCGCGCACGGGAGCGTCCCAGTCGAGCCGGCCCTCGTCGACCAGCATGGCGAGGCCGACGACCGTGAAGGGCTTGGTGATCGAGCCCACGGCGAACAGCGTATCCGGCGTCACGGGCAGCGTCCGTGCGAGATCGCGGTAGCCATAGCCCCTGGCGAGCACCACCTCGCCATCGCGCACCAGCGCGAGCGCCAGGCCGGGCACCTGCCATTCGGCCATGGTCTCGACGACGAACGCGTCGAGGCCTTCGAAGGGCGGCTCGGCGGCGGCAAGCGGCCGCGCCAGCACGACGAGCGTGACCAGCGCGACACAGAGCAGGCGGACGAAGCGCGCCGCGCGACAACAGGGAGCCCCCATCGACCGGCTCACGCCACCTCGCCGCTCAGCCACGGCCGCGATAGGGCGCGACATTCTGAGCCGGAATCCAGAGCTCGGCGGGCGGCTCGCCGGATTGGTAGAAGACGTCGATGGGGATGCCGCCGCGCGGGTACCAATAGCCGCCGATCCTGAGCCAATAGGGGCCGAGCGCGTCTTCCAAGCGCTTCGCGATGGCCACGGTGCAATCCTCGTGAAAGGCGCCGTGATTGCGAAACGAGCCCAGATAGAGCTTGAGCGACTTGCTTTCCACCAACAGCGCGTCGGGGACGTAATCGATCACGAGGTGGGCGAAGTCCGGCTGGCCCGTGACCGGGCAGATCGAGGTGAATTCGGGGCAGCTGAAGCGCACCACATAGAGCGTGCCGACATGAGGGTTGGGGATGGCCTCGAGCACCGCCTCATCGGGCGAGTCCGGTAGCGCCACCTTGATGCCGAGCTGGCTCAGCTCGAATTCGCTCTCGTCGCTCATGCCCTGCCCCTCCCGGCGATGCGCGCCTAATAGTGCTGGATGCGGTGGATGGCCGGATCCGCGAGCGCCGTGGTGAGCGCACCGGCCAGGCGCTCGGCCCAGGCCTCGACGCCGGTCTGGTCGCGGATCAAATCGTTGCGAATTTCGATCAGGGCATGCGGCAGGCCGCGCTTGGCGCCGTGCTCGGGCATGGTGTAATCGGTCGGCCCCACGATGGCGTAAGGCTCGTTGTCGCCGACGACGATGCCCAGCTCGGCGCGCAGCGCGGCCAGCAGCGGCTGCGGCAGGCGCGGATCGTGCTCCCAACAGACGCCGACATGCCACGGCCGGCGCACCCCGTTCAGCGCCGGCGTGAAGCTATGAATGGCAATCAGCGCCGGCACCATGCCCGCCGCCAGCTTGGCCTCGAGACCTTCGCGGATGACCGCGTGATAAGGCGTGAAAAAAGCTTCGACCCGTGCCGCGACGGCAGCCTCGTCGAGCCCGCGATTAGCCGGCACGGCCACCCCGTCGCTCACCGCGGGGATGCGATCGGTCGCCTCCGGCGGGCGATTGCAATCGACGATCAGGCGCGAATAGCCGGCGAGCACCGCCGGGGCATCGAGCAATTCGGCGAGACGGCGGGTCACCTTGGCGGCACCGATATCCCAGCCGATGTGGTTCGTGAGCGCCGCCCTGTCGATCCCGAGCCCGTCCAGCGCCGCCGGCACGGCATGGCTCGCATGGTCGCAGGTCAGGAAGATCGGTGCGGCGCCGGTCCAATTGACCCGTTCGAACGGCGCCGGATCGTCCGGCCCCAAGAGCGTGGCTGCGGTCACCGCGATGTGCTCCTATTCTGCGAGGGGATAGATCCGCCGCGCGTTCTCGCTGGCGACGAGACGCAGGATACGCTCCGCTTCCGCCGAAGGGATTTCGTCGTCCGCGACCCAGCGCTCGAGGGTGCGGCGAAGGCTGGTGCGAAAACGCAGCGTGCCGAGATAATAGAGCTCGGCCAAGCCGAAGGCATCGGAGCTGTAGAGCTGCTTGGTAAACGGCGCGAGTTCCAGCGCCTCGTCCATGATGCGCTGATAACTCGGCCCCGCCCAGTTGAGCACGAAGCCGACGTCGAAATAGACGCAAGGGAAATTCTCGGCCATGAGGCCCGCCTCGCGGTGAAACGGGTAGCAGTGCAACAGCGTCAGCGGCACGCCCCAGGGTTCGGCGGCGCGGATGAACGGCGTGAGGCGGCTGGGATCGACCGCTTGCAGCTCGATATCGGGATCGCCGATGCCGATGTGAAACTGCAACGGAAAGCCCTTCTGCCGGGCGATGTCGGCGCCGAGCCAAATCAAGTGGCGTTCCAGCACGGCATCGCTCATGCGCGCCTGGCCCGATTTCTCCACCAGAGCGAGCCAAGCGCCGGC
>JAUVWK010000532.1 GCA_030604165.1 Alphaproteobacteria bacterium
CGGCGCCGTACCCGTCTCCGTCATGGTCTCACTCGTGCTCGCTCAGCGGCGCGACCCTAGGTGCAATTTTGGAATGCGTCAACGCGGCCCGTCACACCCGGCTCGCGCGCAAACGGGCGGTGCCGAAGCCGAGCCCGACCAGCACCAGCGCGGCGCCGGCCATGCGCAACGGGCCGAAGCTCTCGCCCAGCAACAGTGCCGCCGAGGTCATGCCGAACACCGGGATCAAGAGCGAAAACGGCGCCACCACGCTGGCCGAATGGCGGCGCAACAGATAGGCCCACAGCATGAAGCCGAAACAGTTGGAGACGAGGCCGACAAAAAGGATCTCGCCGATGTTGTACCAGCTCAGGTCGCTGAGCTCGCCGACGATCGTCGGCCACCCCTCCACGGCGTAGGCGATGCCGAACATCGGCACCAGCCCGATGGCGTGCGCCCAGGCGATCAGGCGCAACAGATCGTCGGTGCCGGCGAGCTTGACCACCATGTTGGAGATCGCCCAGGTCATCGCCGCGAGGACGACGAAGGCGAAGCCGATCATGGCGCCGCCGCTCGGCATGGTGAGCGCGATCAACAGCATGCCGGCGGCGGAGACCGCGATGCCGACATATTGGCTCCAACGCGGCCGCTCGCGCAGGATCAGATAGGCGAGCCCCGTGGTGAACAGCACCTGCACCTGGATCACCAGCGAGGCCAGCCCGGCCGGCACGCCGAATTCCAGGCCGAAGAAGATCAGCGACTGCTGCACCACGCCCTGCGACAGCCCCAGGCTGAGCGTCCAATACCAGGCGATACGCGGCGGCCGGAACAGCACCAGCAGCGGCAGCGCCGCGGCGGCAACGCGCGTCGAGGCCGCCAGCAGCGGCGGCAGATAGTCGATCAAATCGCGCATCACGACGAAGGAAAAGCCCCACAACGCCGTAACGCCGATCGCCAGGAAGATGTGCGGGATGGTCATGCGGGCGAGTGTCCCTACCCCACCGGCCGGTTTGTCCGCACCACCGCCAGGGCGAGGCCGGCGAGCACCACGGCCGCCCCGGCGATGCGCAAGGGGCCGAAGGGCTCGGCCAAGAGGAGCGCCGAGAGGCTCATGCCCGAGACCGGGATCAGCAGCGAGAACGGCGCCACCACGCTGGCCGAATAGATGCGCAGCAGCCGGCTCCACAACATAAAGCCGAAACAGGTGGAAATCAGCCCGAGATAGAGCACCGCGCCGTAGGCCGACCACGGCGCCGAGAGCAGCGCGCGGAACGCCGCAGCGCCTTCGACCCCGTAGGAAGTGGCGAACAGCGGCGGCAACGCCAGGAAGTGCGCCCATACCATCAGGCGCAACAGCTCGTCGGTGGCGGCAAGTTTGACCAGCACGTTGGTAAAGCCCCACGAGATCGCCCCGGCGATCACTATGCCGAGGCCAATCAGCGTGGCGCCGCCCGGCATGGTCAGGCCGATCATCACCATCCCGAGCGTCGCCACCGCCATGCCCACGAGCTGCGGCCAGCCGGGCCGCTCGCGCAGGATCACAAAGGCCAAGAACGTGGTGAAGAAAACCTGGGTTTGCAGCACCAGCGAGGCGAGCCCCACCGGCATGCCGAAACCCAAGCCGATGAAGAGCAGCGCATGCTGGCCATAACCGAGCGAGGCCACGAGCGCGATCAGCCAAACCCAGGAGACGCGCGGCGGCCGCAGAAACAGAGCCATCGGCAGCGCCGCGGTCACGACGCGCAGCGCCGTGGTCATGAGCGGCGGAAAACTCTCCAGCGCGTGGTGCATGGCCACGAACGAAAAGCCCCACAACGCCCCGAGAAAAACCGCGAGCGCGATATGCGGCAGCGACATGGTCGGCCGGGGCATCGGCTACCGCCTGTGGCTAGCGGGCCGTGCTATCGAGGGGCACTAGGCGGCCGCCGAAGCGGCGGCCTTGCGCTGCAAATTGACGAAAAACACACCGAGGAACAGCGGCACCAAGGCGATCAACACCCAGGCGCTGAGCCGTTCGTTGAAAATAGCCATGCCCCAGAGGATGCCGGTCACCGGCGTAATGAAGTTCACCGTGGTAAAGAACACCGGCCCCATGAGATGGACCAGCTCGATGAAGAGATAAATGCCGAGCGCCTGGACGAAGACCGAAAGCACCAGGGCCCAATCGCCGGTGCCCATGGGGCCCTCGAACCACCACCATTGCCCGGCCGCGAACATCACGATCGCCAGAACCGCCGCCGAGCCCAGAAAGAAGCCGGCGGAGAACGGTATGGAATCGCTCGCCGGCGGGCGCAGCAGCGCCGCCGAGATAGTGGTCGCGGCGTAGCCCAGCGGCGCCACCAGGGCAAGCAGGATCCAGGGCACCAAGGCGCGCGACGGCAGGCTCGCCTCCGGCAGGACGATCAGCAAAATCCCGCCGATGCCGACGAAGAGGCCGAGGAACTTGATCCACCAGGCCTTCTCGATGCGAAAGATCACCGCGCCCAGATAGGTCAGCATGGGCGCCAGCGCGATGATCATGCTGACGATGCCGGCGGGCACGCTGTTGGCCACGACCCACGCGACCACCGTGTA
>JAUVWK010000148.1 GCA_030604165.1 Alphaproteobacteria bacterium
CGCTGAGACGCGCCAGTTCGCCATCCATGTGATCGGCGAAGTTGGAGAGCGCGAACAACCCGCCGCCCCAATAGATCCATGGCGTGTCGCCCACGGCGAAGAGCGCGCACGCCGCGAGCCCGAGCAGTAGACGCAGGGTTGTCAAATGATTGGGAGTGACCGGCGTGTGCACCAGCGGCTTGACCAGAAGGCGGGCCAGCCGCTGATCCCAATGGCCGCCACGGGGCTTGCCGGTCGCCCCGGTGCCGGCCCGGTTGCCATCCTTGTTGGATTCGGTTTGCGTCATGAAGGATCCGGCTCTTGCCGCGGCGAGCGCCTGGCGGCGGATAGTATCGTAGCCGCCCCAGCGGTAAAAGGCTGGCCGGTTGCGACGGACGCCGGAGCGGGTTAATACCAGGCCCTTATGAACGCGGCCTTTTGGCTCATATTCCTATGCGGGCGGTGATATTTGCCGCCGGTATGGGCCGGCGCCTCGGTGCGGCCGGCCGCCGCACGCCGAAAGTGCTGCTGCGCTTCGGCGGGCGTTCCCTGCTCGAGCGCCATCTGGCGCTATTGGCTGAGCTCGGTGTCGCGGCGGTGACCGTCGCCATCGGCTTCGAGGCCGAGCGCGTGCGCGCCGAGCTGGCCCGCCTCGAAGGCGGGAGGCGAGTTGACACCGTCGAAAATGCCGCTTTTTCCGCCGGCAGCGTGACCACGCTTTGGTGCTTGCGCGAGGCGCTGCGCGCCGGCGGCGAGGTCATGATCATGGACGGCGACGTGCTCTACGACCGCCGTATGTTGCAGCGCCTGTTGGCGTCGGAGCACGAGAATTGCTTTTTGCTCGATCGCGCCGTCGAGCCCGGCGAGGAGCCGATGAAACTGGCGGTGCGCGACGGGCAGCCGGTGGATTTCCGCAAGACGCTCGAGCAGCCGTATGATTATTACGGTGAATCGGTCGGCTTTTTTCGCCTCAGCGAAGCCATCGCCGCCCGGCTGGTGGAAGCGGCGGGACAGATCATCGATGCTGGCCGGCGCGACGAGTATTTCGAGGAGGCGCTGCGCGCGGTTCTGTTGACCGAGCCGGCCGGGCGCTTCGGTTTCGAAGACGTGACCGGGCTGCCCTGGATCGAAATAGATTTTCCCGACGACGTCAGCCGCGCCGAGCGCGAGATATTGCCGCGGCTGTTGCCCGCAGACCGTTGAGCGAGCGCCCGGCGCCGGTCAAAGGCGCAATAAGGCGTTCAGCAAGAGCGCCATCTTGCGCAGCGCGCCAAAGCGCACGCGGGGCCCATCGACCCGGAAGCCATTGGCTTCGATACGGTTGAGATAGGGCTCGTAGATGCCCCGCATGAGCAGCGCCGGGCGCATGGCGCGGCGCTCCGACTTGGGCAGCGCCTCGGACGCTTGGCGAAAGCGCCGGCGGGCCAGGGCGCCGATTTCGGCGCACACTTGCTCGACATTCTTGGCCTCGAGCAACGCCTCGGGCTCGACGCCTGCGAGGCCGTGCGCGTCGAGCAGCTCGGCGGGCAGATAGATGCGCCCGCGCTGGGCATCCTCGGCGATATCGCGCAGGATGTTGGTAAGCTGAAAGGCGTGTCCCAGATGCTCGGCGAAGGCCGGAATGCTCGGCGCTTCGTACTCGAAAATCTTCACCGACAACAGACCGACGCAGCCCGCCACTCGGTAACAGTAAAGCTCCAGCTCCGCCATCGTGGGCCGCAGCATGGCGCCGCTGCGGTCCATCTCGAAGCCCTCCAGGATCTCGAGAAAATACTTCTGTTCCAAACCGAAGCGCTCGATCGGCCCGGCCAGGGCCAGGGTCACGGGATGCGACGGCGCGCCGCGATAAAGCGCCAGGATTTCCGTGCGCCAGGCTTCGATCAAGGCGCGCGATTCGTCCGGATCCTCGATTTCGTCGGCGACGTCGTCGGTCTCCCGGCAATAGGCGTAGAGCGCCAGCATGGCCTCCCGCTTGGGCCGCGGCAGCACCAGCATGGGCAAAAAAAACGACGAGCTGGACGCCTTGGTCACGGCGGCGACATATTGCTTCGGATCGTCGGTCTCCGGAATCGGCAGGCTGACGGCGGTATCCGCCGTGGCTGTATCGGAGGTGGCCAAGGTCACGGCGCGGCGCCTACCACGACCCCAAGATGCCCCGGACGCTGCACCATAGCCAGCCGGGCTTCGACACCCGCACCCGACGCGCCACCGGATCCTCGCGCCTGAGCCTGGCGCTCAAACGTTTGGCGAGCTGGAGGATGACCGCGCTCTCCCAACGCAGCCCGCGGCGGCGCACGGACGACGGCATGGTCTCGGCGCGGCGCAGCAGCAGGTCGGTTTCGTCCAAACAGCGCCCGATCGCCCGGCGCACGGCCGGCGTGGCTGCCGCCAGCCGCAAATCGGCGACGCCCCCGCCCGCCGCTTCGAGCCAGGGTTCGGGGAGATAAACCCGGTCGAGGTTCAGATAGTCCTCTTTGCAGTCCTGCAAGTGATTGAGCACTTGCAAAGCGTTGCACAAGGCGTCCGAGCCCTCGAGGTCGGCCTCCGTTTCGTCGTGGATATCCATCATCACGCGGCCCACCGAGGCGGCCGAGCGCAGGCAATAATCCATCAAGTCGTCCCAGTCGCGGTAACGCTGCTTGGTGGCGTCTTGGATGAAGGCCGAAAGCAGGGCGCGCCCGTGACGCGGCGAGTTGCCGGTTTGCGCGAGGCTGCGATGGTAGGGCACGGCCCAAGGTGGCAGCGCGCTTTCGTCCACGCCGAGCGCGGCCTGCGCCGCGCTGAGCCGGGCCACCTTTTCCGCCGCTGGGAGGGTCGGCGAATCGGCGATGTCGTCGGCCTGGCGGGCGAAATTGTAGAAGGCCATGACGTGCGGGCGGCAGTCGGCCGGGATCAACCACGAGCCGACGGGAAAGTTCTCCGTATTGTCGCGGATCAAGGCGCGGACGTCGGGCTGCGGCGCCGCGGCGCCGCCGGCCGCGCGCTGTTCCATTGTTGTCGCCCGGTCAGCCATCGCCCGTCATCCTACACCGCCGCGGCCGGCTCAGGGTATTTCGCCCGAGCCCAATCGAAATTCGACCTTAAGAACGATCTACAACAATTTGATAAATAGAAAAAATCACTCTACGAGATTGCCTCGGCGACCTGTCTGGCCTCTTGGTCAATCGCGTGAACATCTTCGAGGCTATCGACCGCGACATGGTCCATGCGCTCCAGGCAACGTTCGACGATGCGGGTGATATCCAGAAAGCCCACACGGCGCTCGAGAAAGCCGTGGACCGCGACCTCGTTGGCCGCGTTGAGGATGATCGGCGCCGCGCCACCGCGTTCCAGAGCCTCATGGGCGAGCCGCAGCGCCGGAAAGCGCTCCGGGTCGGGCTCTTCGAAGGTCAGCGTCGCCAGGGCGGCGAGGTCGAGCTTGGGCGACGGTGAGGCGATGCGGTCGGGCCAAGCCAGGGTATGGGCGATCGGCGTGCGCATATCGGGCGTGCCGAGCTGGGCCAGCACGGAGCCGTCGATATAGGCGACCAGGCTGTGGACGACCGATTGCGGATGCACGAGAACCTCGATGCACCCGGGCGCGATCGGAAACAAATGATAGGCCTCGATCATTTCGAGGCCCTTGTTCATCATCGTCGCCGAATCGACCGATATCTTCGCCCCCATGTTCCAATTCGGGTGCGCGACCGCCTGCTCCGGCGTCACGTCCGCCAAGGTGGCCGGGTCGGCCTCGCGGAAGGGGCCGCCCGACGCCGTGAGGATGATCCGCTCGACGGTTTCGTGGCGCTCGAAATCGAACACTTGATAGATGGCGTTGTGCTCGGAATCGACCGGCAACAGCGTCGCACCGTTCTTTTCGACCTCGGCCAGCATCAGGTCGCCGGCGCAAACCAGGCACTCCTTGTTGGCCAGGGCGACGATGGCGCCGCGGCGTACCGCCGCCAGCGTGGGCGCCAAGCCGGCCGCGCCCACGATGCCGGCCATCACCCAATCCGCGGGCCGCGCGGCCGCCTCGATCAGCGCCTCCGCCCCGGCGGCCGCTTCGACGTCGCTTCCGGCCAGCGCCGTCTTGAGCGCTTCGTAACGGCTGGGGTCGCCGATCACGGCGAGATTGGCGCCCAGTCGAATGGCCTGATCGGCGAGCCGCCCGACATTGCTTTGAGCGGTTAGCGCCTCGACCGTGTAGCGCCCCTGCTCACGCTCGAGGAGATCGATCGTATTGCGGCCGATCGAGCCGGTGGAGCCGAGTATGGTGACGCGGCGCGGCGCGTCGGCGCGGCCGGGCAGCCGGACCGGTTTGCGCTCGGTAAGAGCGGCACTGGCAACAGCGTCCATGCTACCGATCCCTGGTCTGTCTCAATGAATAGGCCGTTATGGATGCGTAACGGATCGGCAATCTTTCCTACACCTATCCGTCAACGCAACAGGAAAACGACGCCATGGCCATGTCGTGCGCCGCCCGCGCCGGGTGTGAAATCTGGTAACACCTTGGTATAGGACAGTTTTTGTTCGACTTGCCGGGTCGCGATCGCATCTTATCCGCACGCGAATATTGTCGGTCGACGCACGACCTGAGGAGGAGGATTGCCAATTTGGCCGCGAAAACCTGCGTGCTTCGCGAGCCGCTACGGCGCCGCTATTTTTGGATAACCCGCAAGTCGCCGCCCTGAAACATCCCCGAATCGGCCAAGAAACGGTCGAGCTCCTTGCGAATGTTGCGATCGGTATCGCCGCAGAGCACGATGATGATGTGGCCGCTCCAATTCCTGAACTCGGAGAGTTGTCCGATCAAGCGGTGATATTTGGTGGTCGATTCGAGGTTGTTCTTGATTTCGAGAACGACATGGTCTTCCACCACGATGTCGGCGCGCACGCGGCCGCGCGCATATTGCCGGGTAACTTGGCAGTCCGTCAGGTTGTCGTGGAGATAGCAGTAGAGGGAAATCTCATAGGCTTTTTCGGTGCGAAAGCGTTGCGGCGACCATTCTTCGATCAACGCCGCCACAATGCCGGCTGCCCGGCACACATCGTCCCCCGGCGGACGGAATAGGCCCATGTCGGTTCCCCCCGGCATATTACGGGCTGTTCGGCCGCACCAAACTCTTGGCCGAACTGAGCTTCCTAATCGTTTGGGCGAACTAAAATCCAGAATTACATCCTGAAGCCGAAATATGGCTAAAATGGGGCCCGTGCAGCGAGCAATCGCGGGGCGTGTTCAGGCCGCGGCGGCGATCTTCATGCGCGTGAGGTCGCCAAGAATTTCATTCACGCCGTCGAGCCGCGCCTCCGCGTTGCGCCAGTTGCGCATGAGCACGAGCTTGTTGTCGGGCCGGAGGCGCACGCCACGCTGCGGCTCGGAGATATAGGCGATCAACGCCTCGGGATTGGCGAAGGTGTCGTCCTTGAAGCTCAGCACGGCACCCTTGGGGCCGGCGTCCACGCGGGCCACGCCCGCCGAGCGGCAGAGCTGCTTGATGGCGACGATCTCGAGCAAATGAAGAACTTCCGGCGGAGGCGCCCGGAAGCGGTCGGTCAGCTCCTCGACAAAGTCGTCGATCTCGCTCCGGTCCTCGAGCCGGGCGATCCGGCGGTACAGGCTGAGCCGGACATCGAGGTCTTGAACATAGTGCTCCGGGATCAGCACGGCCGCGCCGATGCTAATCTGGGGCGACCATTGCGCCTCGCGCACGACCGTTTCGCCGCCCGCTTCGGCGCGCGCCGCGGCAACCGCTTCTTCGAGCATTTGCTGATAAAGCTCGAAGCCGACTTCGCGCACGTGGCCCGATTGTTCGGCGCCGAGCAAATTTCCGGCGCCCCGGATGTCGAGGTCGTGGCTCGCCAGGCTGAACCCCGCGCCCAGGCTGTCGAGCCTATTGATCACCTGCAGGCGCTTGTGCGCCGCGCCGGTCAGGCGGTGCCCCGGCGGCAGCGTCAGATAGGCGTAGCCGCGCAATTTCGCGCGCCCGATGCGGCCGCGGAGCTGGTAAAGCTGCGCCAGCCCGAACATGTCGGCGCGGTGCACGATCATGGTGTTGACGCGCGGCAGATCGAGGCCGGATTCGATGATTGCCGTGGAGACCAAAACGTCGAAGCCGCCATCGTAAAAGGCCGCCATGACGTCTTCCAGATCGCGCGCGCCGAGGCGCCCGTGCGCGACCCCCACCTTGACGTCCGGCGCCAGGGCGCTAACCCGCTTCGCTATCCGGTCCAGATCGGCGATGCGGGGGCAAACATAAAAGATCTGCCCGCCGCGAAGATACTCGCGCATGATCGCCTCGCGCACCACCAGCGGGTCGAACGGCAGGATGAAGGTGCGCACGGCGAGCCGGTCCACGGGCGGGGTGGCGATCACACTCATGTCGCGCACGCCGGTGAGCGCCATTTGCAGCGTGCGCGGGATCGGCGTCGCCGTCAGCGTCAAGACATGAACATCGGCCTTCAGGCGCTTGAGGCGCTCCTTGTGGGCGACACCGAAATGCTGCTCCTCGTCGACAACCAAGAGGCCGAGGGTCTTGAAGCGGATGCCGTCGGCGAGCAGCGTGTGGGTGCCGATGACGATATCCACGGCGCCGTCGGCGAGGCCCTTGCGCACCTCGGCCGCTTTTTTGGCCGAGACCAGACGCGACAGTTGCTCGATCCGCACCGGCAGCTCGGCGAAACGCTCCGTGAAGGTGAGAAAGTGTTGCCGGCAAAGCAGGGTCGTCGGCACCAGCACGGCGACCTGGTTGCCGGACATGGCGGCCGCGAAGGCCGCCCGCAAGGCCACCTCGGTCTTGCCGAAGCCGACATCGCCGCAAATCAAGCGGTCCGCGGGGCGACCCGAGCCAAGGTCGGCCAAGGTGTCGTCGATGGCGCGGGCTTGGTCCTCGGTTTCGACATAGGGAAAGCGCGCACAGAACTCGTCGAACGGCGCCTCCGCCGCCTCCAGCGCGGCGGTTGATCGCATGGTGCGTTGCGCCGCCACCTTGATGAGGTCGTCCGCCA
>JAUVWK010000273.1 GCA_030604165.1 Alphaproteobacteria bacterium
AAGATCCATATGGAGAAAAACAATCTAGGGACGACCATGTCCGCGCTTCAGGCAAAGGTCGCCGGCTTGATCGACCCGATCTGGAACGAGTTCCTGGATTACCATTACTCGGCCGCCTTTTTTCATGACGTCCTCAAGTTGTTTGGCAAACACATACGACAAGCGCATCCCGATCTTGAGGCACGCCTGGGGCGGCCTCTGGAGAGCCTAACCGTGGCGCCGCGCCCCTCGGGCATCGACGCGGATGTCCTCATCGACTGCCAATTCGGCATCAACACGCCGGTCAGCTCGCCGAGTCGGGTCAGAGGCTTTCACTTGGACAGTCCCAAAAAGCTCTACAATGCGTTGCTTTACATGCGTGCCGAGGAAGACGATTCGGACGGCGGCGATCTGCAGATCTGCCGCTTCCACGATCAACCCCAATTTCACAAGGTGACGGCGCCCGACGACGCCGTCGAAGTCGTCGACCATGTGCGGTACGAGGCCAACGCATTTGCCTTCATGGTCAATTCGCCCGCGGCCCTGCACGGCGTTTCCTCGCGCATGCCGACGCCGCACCTGCGCCGCTATATCAATTTTCTGGCCGAGCTGCGCGAGCCCATCTTCGATTTGTCGCCCTATCAAATCGGCGCGGCGGCCTAATGCCAAGGAACGGCGAAAGCCGCTCAGACCCGAAAGAACCTGGAATTCCCCGACGAACGGCGGCACAGTCGTGGTCTGGCGGAGGCAGCGGGCGGAAAGGGCGCGGCCGTGGCGAGCGAGCCGACCGGCGACGGACTTCTCGACAATTTGCGCGACGCGGCGCCGCTTGCCTTTGAGCGGCTCCAGCTCGGCGCGCGTCGCATCGGCCTCGTCATCGTCGATGAGGTGGTGGGCTTTGCGCAGGTTGGCGGCGGCAACATGGCGCCGTCCACGCCCAACGCGCAAGTCAGCCGCATGATCGCCGAGACCGCGCGCTTGGCGCGCGATTTTTCGGTCGCCGGCCGGCCGCTCCTCGCCTTTCTCGACACCCATGAGCCCGGTCTGCCCGAGCCGCCCTATGCGCCGCATTGCGAGCGCGGTTCGGGCGAGGAGAATCTGGTGCCCGAGCTCGCCTGGCTCGAGACCGAGCCGAACGCCACCTTGATCCGCAAGGATTGCATCAACGGCTTTGTCGGCGCGATTGAGAGCGATGGCACTAATCGGCTGGTCGCGTGGGTCAACCGCCATCGGCTCGAGGCGCTCCTGGTGCTCGGCATTTGCACCGACATCTGCGTCATGGATCTGGTGTTGACAATGCTTTCGGCGCGCAACCACGCCTTGATGCCGGGTCTAGCCGATATCTTCGTCCATGAGGTCGGCTGCGCCACCTACGATCTGCCCCGCGCGGCGGCGCAAGAGCTCGGGCTGCCAGCGAGCGCCGCCCACCCGCAAGCGATCACGCACCATATGGGGCTCTATTTCATGGCCTCGCGCGGCGCGCGCTTGGTCGACGCGGTCGACCTGACCGACTCCGTGGCTTGAGCGGCGCGCGCCATGCTGGTTGACGGCGTTCCCTACCGCACGATTTGGCTGGCCGACGATGGTTGGGCGGTCGAAATCATCGACCAAACCCGCCTGCCTCATGCCTTCGTCACGCGGCGGTTGGAAACCTTGCAGGCGGCCGCCAACGCGATCGGCGACATGCAGGTGCGCGGCGCGCCGTTGATCGGCGCCTGCGCCGCCTACGGCATGGCGCTCGCCATGCACGCCGACCCCAGCGCCGACAATCTGGCGCGCAGCTACGATAGGTTGCTGGCAACCCGGCCTACGGCGGTGAACCTGCGCTGGGCGCTCGACGAGATGGCGGGGCTGCTCCGGGAGCTGAGCCCCAACGCTAGGGCCACGGCGGCCTACCGGCGCGCCGCCGAGATCTGCGACGAAGACGTGGCGACGTGCGAGGCGATCGGCGGTCATGGCCTGGCCCTGATCGAGGCGGCGGCGCGCGGCAAAAGCGCCGGCGAGCCGGTCAATTTGCTGACCCACTGCAACGCCGGTTGGCTCGCCACGGTGGATTGGGGCACGGCGCTGGCGCCGATCTACAAGGCCCATGAGAGGGGCCTGGCGCTGCATGTCTGGGTGGACGAAACTCGGCCACGCAACCAGGGCGCGGCGCTCACCGCCTGGGAGCTCGGCCGCCACGGCGTGCCGCACACGGTGATCGTCGACAATGCCGGCGGCCATTTGATGCAGCATGGTCGGGTGGATCTTTGTATTGTCGGCACCGATCGCACCACGGCGCGCGGCGATGTTTGCAACAAGATCGGCACCTATCTAAAGGCGCTCGCGGCGCATGACAACGGCGTGCCGTTTTACGTGGCGTTGCCGCACAGCACTATCGACTGGACCATCCATGACGGCGTGGCCGAAATTCCCATCGAACAACGCGATCCCGCGGAAGTCTTGGAAATCGCCGGCCTCACGCCGGCGGGCGAGGTCGCGCGTGTCGCGCTCACGCCGGCGGGCAGCGCCGCCGCCAATTACGCCTTCGACGTCACGCCGGCGCGCCTGGTGAGCGGCTTGATCACGGAGCGCGGCGTGTGCGCCGCCTCGGCCGACGGCTTGGCCGGGCTTTACCCCGAGCACGCCCCCGAGCACGCCCCCGAGCAAGCTGATGGCTGAGCGGCGCGGCACGGCGGCGCGGCTCGGCCATCGCGGCCTGCGCGATCAGGTGATAAAGACGGCGCGGCGGATGAACGCGCTCGGTGTCAATCAAGGCACCTCGGGCAATGTCAGCGCGCGGGTCCGCGGCGGTTTCCTGATCACCCCGTCGGGCCTCGACTATGACCGAACCCACCCGGCCGATATCGTCAGGGTGGGCGGCGATGGTCGTGCCGCGGGGCGGCGGCGGCCGTCGAGCGAATGGCGCATTCACCGCGACATCTACGCCGCGCGGGCCGAGGTCAAGGCGGTGGTTCACAGCCATGCTATGTTCGCCACCACGCTGGCCTGTTTGGGGCGCTCGATCCCGGCCTTTCATTACATGGTGGCGGTGGCCGGCGGCGCCGATATTCGCTGCGCGCCCTACGCCACCTTCGGCACGCAGGCGCTGTCCGATCACGCGCTCGCGGCCCTCGAGGGCCGCAAAGCCTGCCTGCTCGCCTATCACGGCATGATCTGCCTGGGAGACTCGCTGGCGAGCGCGCTGGCGCTTGCCGTCGAGGTCGAGACGCTGGCCGCGCAATATTGGCGGGCCTTGCAAATCGGCAAGCCGACCGTGCTGTCAAAGGCGGAAATGGCCCGGGTGCTGGAGCAGTTCAAAGGCTACGGCAAACCGTAGCCCCAAGCGCTGCCGGTTAGAGCCGGCGAGCCGCCGGCAATTGCTCGAGGCGCATCTCGATATCCTTAGCAAACGGCAGGCTGGGCGCCGCGCCCGGCTTGAGGCATGCGAGGCCGCCGGCGGCGCTGGCCCGATGCAGGGCGTCGGGCAGGTCGTGCCCGGCGTCCAGCGCGGTGGCGAAGGCGCCGACGAAAGCGTCGCCGGCAGCCACCGTATCCACCGGTTCGATAGCCAGCGCGCCGACTGTCCACGCCGCGTCCGGCTCGTGGGCCTCGGCCCCGGCCGCGCCGAGGCTGACGATCGTCGTCACTTCATGGCGCGCGCAAAGCGCCCGTGCGGCGGCGCTTGGGTCGGTGGCGGCGAGTCCGGTTTCGCGGGCCAGCATGACCGCCTCGATTTCGTTCACAATCAAATAATCGAGGTTCGCCAGCGCCGCGCCGGGCGCCGCTTGGGCCGGAGCGAGATTTAAGATGATCCGCGCGCCGGCCGCGCGGGCGCGCTCGACCAGACGCCAGTTCTCCGCCAGCGGAACCTCCATCTGGAGGATCAGCGTCACCTCGGGCCCGAGCCAGTCGTCCGGTACCTGATCGGCGCCAACCATGCGATTGGCGCCGCTCCCCACCATGATGTGGTTTTCGCCCGTCGCGTCGACGCAAATAGCGGCGCAGCCCGTGGGTTGCTCACAGGGCGCGACGGCCGCGCGGTCGACGCCGGCTTGGTCGAGGGCGTCGAGCGCCAGCGCGGCGAAACCGTCAGGGCCGACCCGGCCCGCCATGCGCACGCGGCCGCCGGCGCCGGCCGCGCGGGCGGCGGCGATCGCCTGATTGAGGCCCTTGCCGCCGGGCATGCTCCGATAGGTCGGGCAAAGCACGGTTTCGCCCGGGCGCGGCAAGGCGCGCGCCGTGAAGAAAAGATCGATATTGATGGAGCCGAAGACGATGATCATGGCAGCGGCCGCTATCCATTATGGGGCCTGGCCAAGGCGCCGCTCAGGCGGTTCACATAATGGCCATTCGCTCGAGGATTTGCATCTCCCGAGAAAGAGGCCTATGCACCCCACGGCAGAAGGAGCTCCAAGCGCTCCTACGGCCGGCTCATTACAGATTAAGTAAGCTAGCGCATGTATATAAGCCCTTCGAGCGATATTGGCATTCCATGAGTGGGGAAGCGCATTCGATGCTGGCCAACGCCAAGGAGCAGCGCGCCGAGACCCTGGAGCGGGTCGTGCAACTGGTACGAGAAAATCGGCCCGCCGACGCCGCGGCCATGATCGAGCGCTTCACTCGGCGTTATTACCAATCCGTGCCACGCCACGATCTGCCGGGCCGCTCGGCCGAAGAGCTTTGCGGCGCGGCGCTCGCCCATTGGGAATTCATCCAATC
>JAUVWK010000326.1 GCA_030604165.1 Alphaproteobacteria bacterium
ACCGGGCCGATGTCGCGATCGCCGGCGTGCTGTTCAACCGGGTCGGCGGCGCGGAGCACAGGCGCGCCCTGGAGGAGGCCATGGCCGGGCTCGATCTGCCGGTGCTCGGCGCCCTACCGCGCGACGCGGCGCTGACCCTACCGGCGCGCCATCTCGGTCTGGTGCAGGCGCGCGAGAACGCGGCGCTCGACGACTTTCTCGAGCGCGCGGCGGACCTCGTCACGGAGCATGTCGATTGCGCCGCGCTCGCGGCCCTTGCCCGGCGCCCGCGCATCGCAGCGCCGCCACCGCCAACATCGCCGTGCGCGCCGCCGCTGGCGCCGCTCGGTCAACGCATCGCCATCGCCCGCGACGATGCCTTTGCCTTCTGCTACCCGGCCCTGGTCACCGGCTGGCGCGGCGGCGGCGCCGAAATCAGCCTATTCTCGCCGCTCGCCGACGAAGCGCCGGAGGCCACGGCCGACGCGGTTTATCTACCGGGCGGCTATCCCGAGCTCCACGCCGGACGCATCGCCGGCAATGCAACCTTCCTGGCCGGGCTGCGGGCGGCGGCGGCGCGCGGCGCCACGGTGTTCGGCGAATGCGGCGGCTACATGGTGCTCGGCCATGGCCTTGTGGACGCAGCCGGCACCCGCCATGCCATGGCCGGGTTGCTCGCCCTCGAGACAAGCTTTGAAGCGCCCCGGCTGCATCTTGGCTACCGCGACACGGTGCTCGCCGCGGGCGGGGCGCTCGGCCCCGCAGGGGCGCGTTTTCGCGGCCATGAGTTCCATTATGCCAAGGTGCTGAGCGAAGACCGCGCCGCCCCGCTGTGGCGCTGCCACGACGCGCGCGGCCGCGACCTCGGCGCCGCCGGCATGGCGGCGGGCGCGGTGATGGGCTCCTTCATCCACCTGATCGATCGCGTCTAACCGCCAGCCAGGATCATGAACTCGCGCCAGAGCCGCGCCGGCAGCCCGCCGCCCGTCACCTGGTCGGTCGGTGTCGCGTCATCGTTGCCGAGCCAAACCCCGGTGACCACGCCGTCCATGACGCCGCCCTGGCTGAAGCCGACGAACCAGGCGTCGCGAAAATCCTGACTGGTGCCGGTTTTGCCGAAAACCGCGCCGAAGCGCGCGTCCAGGGCAGCGGCGCGGCCGGTGCCCCAGCTGACGGTGGCGCCGAGCAGATCGGTCATGCCGTCGAGCGCGGCCTGCGACATCACGGCGCCGCCGCCGGAGCCCGCGCGCCGATAGAGCTCGTTGCCGTTGCGGTCCATGATCATGACGATGCCATGGGGCAAGGCGCGCACGCCGCCATTGGCCAGCGCGGCATAGGCGGCGGTGAGCTCGATCAGCGAAACCTCGCCGGCGCCGAGCGCCAGGCTCGCCCGCGCCGGCAGCTTGCTGGTGATGCCGAGGCGGCGCGCCATCTTGATCATATCGCGCACGCCGGCCCGCTGACCGACCTTGACCGCGACGGTATTGATCGAACGGGCGAAGGCCTCTCTGAGCGTCACCGAACCGCGATAGCGCCCGTCATAATTGCGCGGCGACCAGCCGTCGATCTCGACCGGTGCATCTTCGAGACGGTCGTCCGGTCTGAGCCCGGCTTCGAACGCCGCCGCGTAGACGATCAGCTTGAACGCCGAGCCCGGCTGGCGCAGCGCCTGGGTGGCCCGGTTGAACTGGCTGACGCGATAGTCTTTCCCGCCCACCATGGCGCGCACGGCGCCACCCCGGCCAAGCGCGGCGAGCCCCGCCTGAGCGACGCTTCGGCGCGCGCCGTCGCCGGCCAAGAGGCGCGCCGCCGCCAACTCGGCGGCTTGCTGCAACGCGGGATCCAGCGTCGTCACCACCGTCAGCGCGCGGTGGTCGCGGCCGACGAACGACGGCACCTGCTCCAGCACCCAATCGGCGAAATAGCGGCTCCCGCCGCCCGGCACGGTTTCGGGCGCCAGGCGGGCGGGATCGCGGCGCGCCATGGCGGCCTCCTCGGACGCCAGGAAGCCGTTTTTGACCATGGCCTCCAACACTTGGCTGGCGCGCGCGCGGGCCCGCGCCATGTCCCGGGTCGGCGCATAGCGCGACGGCGCCTTGATGAGCCCGGCAAGCATCGCCGCCTCGCTCAGCGATACCTCGCGCGCGGACTTGCCGAAATAACGCCGGGCCGCGGCGTCCACGCCGTAGGCGCCGGCCCCGAGATAAATGCGATTCAGATAAATGGTGAGGATCTGGTCCTTGGTGAATTTGTGCTCCAGCCAGAACGCCAGCAAGACTTCCTGGATCTTGCGTTTCAAGGTGCGCTCCGGGGTCAGAAAGACGACCTTGGCGACCTGCTGCGTGATGGTGCTGCCGCCCTGCACGATGCGGCCCTTGAACAGGTTCTTGAGTGCCGCCCGCATCAAGCCGATGACATCGATGCCAAAATGGACGTAGAAGCGGCGGTCCTCCATCGCGATCGCGGCCTGAGACAGGATCACCGGCAATTCCGAGACCGCAAGGAATTCGCCCCAGATATCGCCGTAGCTCGCGAGCGTCGTGCCGTCGGCCGCCAATACGGTGACGGCCGGCGTGCGTTGCGGTCCGGTCAGGTGGCTGGTATCGGGCAGATCGGCGGCGAAATAAGCGACGAAGCCACCGCCCAGGATCGCCACCCAGAGGGCAACGACGAGGCTCCATTTGATGGTCCGCCAGCCGCCGCCGCGGCGTGGTGCGCGCTCCGCGCGCGCAGCGGATTGCGGGGTGGAATTATCGCTTCTGGGCATCTCGGCCTATGACGGGCCCTTTGACCAGCGGATCAGACGTCGAGATTGACCACTTTGAGCGCGTTTTCCTGAATGAATTCGCGCCGCGGTTCGACGACGTCGCCCATGAGGGTCGAGAATATCTCGTCGGCCTCCTGGGCGTCCTTGATCTCGACCAACCGAAGCGTTCGCGCGTCGGGATCGAGCGTGGTTTCCCAAAGCTGTCCGGGGTTCATCTCGCCAAGACCCTTGTAGCGTTGGATCGACAAACCCTTGCGGCCCGCCTTATAGACCACCTCCAACAAAACCGTCGGCGAGGCCACCTCAACCGAGGACTCCTTGCGCCGTAAGGTCGGCGCCTTGAAATAGACCTCTTGCAGCCGGGCCGCAAAGGAATCCAGCTTCTTGGCCTCTGGTGTGTTGACCAGGATATGATCGATGGCGTGGGTTTCGGTCACGCTGCGCAGCGTGCGCGTGAACCGGAAGGTGCGGCCCTGCGGCGTTTCGAGGGCCTCCCCGTGCCAGCCCCGCTCGACCTCGGGCGAGAGCGCGTCGAGGCGGTGGGCGATATAATCGGCGGCGCGGGTGGCGTGCTCGGCGTGCTGAAAAATTTCCATATTGAGGGCGCCGGCGATCGCCGCCTGCTCGACAACACGCTGATCGACGCGCCGCGTCAAAGCCTTGACCAGCGCGGTGACCTCGCGGGCCTCCTCGACGATTGCACGCAGATCGTCGCCGGCCCGCTGGCTGCCGTCGCCCAGCTCGAGCACCGATTCTTCGAGACCCACGGAAATGAGGTGGTTTTCCAGCTCGCGGTCGTCCTTCAGATAGAACTCGCCGCTGCCCCGCTTGACCCGGTAGAGCGGCGGCTGCGCGATATAGAGATGACGGGTTTTGATCAGCTCTTCCATGTTGCGGAAAAAAAACGTGAGCAGCAAGGTGCGGATGTGCGAGCCGTCCACATCGGCGTCGGTCATGATGATAACCCGATCGTAGCGCAGCTTCGAGACATCGAAATCCTCGTGACCGATGCCGGTGCCGAGCGCCGTGATCATGGTGCCGATCTCGGTCGAGCTAAGCATCTTGTCCAAACGCGCCCGCTCGACATTGAGAATCTTGCCCCGGAGCGGCAGCACGGCCTGAAAGCGGCGGTTGCGGCCCTGTTTGGCGGAGCCGCCGGCGGAATCGCCCTCCACCAGGAACAGCTCGCACAGCTTGGGGTCGCGCTCCTGGCAATCGGCCAGCTTGCCCGGCAGGCTCGAAATCTCGAGCGCGCCCTTGCGCCGCGTCAGGTCGCGTGCCTTGCGCGCCGCCACGCGGGCCGCGGCTGCCTCGATCACCTTGGCGATGATCGTCTTGGCCTCGCTGGGGTGCTCTTCGAACCATTGGCCCAGGCGGTCGGCGAT
>JAUVWK010000164.1 GCA_030604165.1 Alphaproteobacteria bacterium
GCCCGACTTCACGCCCTATATCGAGGCGTTTTGCGTCCAGGGCGATATGGTCTGCGATATGGGCCGCATCCGCGGCACCATCGCCAAGGATTTCTTCGACCTACCGGCGACCGGCAAGAAATTCGATTGCCAATTCTTCCAGGCCTGCTTCATCGAGAACGGCAAGATCAAATATGTGCGCGACCACTGGAACGCGGCCGACCTCTATAACCAGGTGGGCTGGGATCTGACCAAATTGAAGCGCTAGTGGATTCTATCCACTAGCCTGGCCGGCCGAGGAGCAAGCACCATGGCAACGCAAGACAAGATCCTCAGCAACTGGATCTTCAAGGAGCTCGAGCAGATCGGCACGCCGCCGGCCGAGCACATCTTTGTCTGGTCCCAGGGGCTCGCCCTGCACAATCAAAATTTGCGAGACGGCCTGAAAACGCAGGGCGTGAGCGGCGCGACCCAACGCAGGATCCTCGCCGACCTCTGGAAGATCTTTCATGACGCGGGCCTCGACAAGCTCAACGCGGTGCTCGGCGTCAGCGCCGAGCCAGACGTGGAGGCGATCGACGAGCTGCTGGGCGGCATCCTGTCGGACCAGGCGCATCCGGCGATCCTCGCCATGGGCGCCGACGTCGACGAGGCGCTTTACCACTGGGTGCGGGCCTTCGCGCTTTACGATTATGCCAATTTCACCAGCCTGGAGCGCCATATCGGCGCCAAGGACGCGCTGGCCATCTTCATGGCCATGTGGGAGGCGTTCGCCCTGGGCGCGCTGGATCATGTCAAGCAGGCGGTCGGCATCGCTGGGCCCGACGACGTCACCATGGCGAAACTCGGCCAGCTCTCCAAGAGCTATTGGGAATCGATCGGCATCTCCTATCACCCGACCATCGACACCGAGGCTGTCCACGAGGCCGAGCTGGGCGATTGCGCCTATTGGTGCAACATGCGCGAGATGCTCGGTGAGGAGAGCGCCCGAACCATGACCCTGCAGACCCAGGCGCATGTCTCCATCAACTATTACGACGCGGTGCTCAAGGCTCTCGGTGTGTTCGACCGTTACCGCTTCCGCATGACCAGCTTCGCCTGTTGCGGCGACGACAAGTGCGTCGTGCGCTTCGAACGGCGCGATTGATTCAGGTCAAGGCGGCGGGCCCCGGGCCTGTCGAGGCTGGTAACTTCGTCGCCAACCTCGGCTGGGAGACCGCCCATGTTCACCGTATCCAAGGACCGACCGCTCACCACCACGATCACCGGTTCGCTGCCGCGGCCCGAGTGGTTCACCGCCGACCTCGAGGGCAGGGCCTTTTCCATCGCGCTGGGCGACCGGGTGTACCGGGAGCAATATGCCGACGCCGTGGCGGTGTCGCTGAGCGATCAGGCGCGGGCTGGGCTCGATGTCTTGAGCGACGGCGATATGCGCTTCGACCTGGATGTCGGCGGGCGCTCCTGGCATGGCTATTTGTTCGACCGCATGGGCGGCATGAGCCCGGCCGAATCGCGTCCGCAGCCGTTGTTCCCCTCGCCGCGGGAGGAAACCCCGGGCGACATCCTGCACGAGGTGAGCGAAACGCGGCTGCCGCCCCGGCTTGTCGCGCCGCCGACCCGGGGTCATCTGGAATACGCCGATATCTGGAAAGCGGCCCAGCGGCACACGAGCAAGCCGGTGAAGCTCGGCAGTTGCTCGGCGCAATTGGTCGAGATTCTCTTGAACCACGAATATTACAGCGACCGGCGCGAGGCCGTGATGGCGCTCTCGGAGGCGCTCAACGAGGAATTTCACGAGCTCGCCGACGCGGGCTGCCCGGTGATCCAGCTCGAGGAGCCTTGTTTGCATTTCAACCCCAACGGCGAGCTGGGCCTGCCGCTCGAGGCCTATGTCGAGGCGCTGAACCGCGAGGTCGCCGGGCTGCGCGCCAAGACCGAGGTCTGGTGCCACACCTGCTGGGGCAATCCGTTCGCCCAGAAGATCGAATCCGGTTACCGCTATGGCCCCGTGCTCGAACATATGAACCAGCTCGACGTTGATGTCCTGACCTTCGAGACGGCGGCCAACGGCGGCGAGGAATTGGCCGAAATCGCCGCCGCCATCGACAAGGACAAGAAGATCTGCATCGGCGTGATCCAGCACCGCATGCTGCAGGTGGAACGGCCCGACGACGTCGCCGCCTTGATCCGCAAGGCGCTCGAGCATATCGAGCCGGAGCGGTTGATCCTCAGCACCGATTGCGGCTTCGGCCGCCAGGGCATGAGCCGGGTGCACGCTTTCTACAAGATGGTGGCGCTGGTCTGGGGCGCCAACATCGTGCGCCAGGAGCTCGGTCTCGAGGAAGCGCCGATTCCGGCGGCCGATAAGCGCTATTCGTTCTTGCTGTAGCCGGTTCGGCGGTCAAGGCGCGGGCCGGCAATCACCAGGAAGAGCCCGGCAAGCATGAGCACCAGCGCGCCCCAAATCCAGGCGCTGGGCCGGTCGCCGAAAATTACGACGCCCCAAAGCACGCCCGACAGCGTCACGATATAGTTGAAGGTGGAGAAGAACACTGGGCCCGCGCGGCGAATGATCTCGAAAAACAGCACCCAATAGAGGGCGTTGATGGCGGTGACGCCGAGCAGCGCCCAATCGCCGTCGTCCATGGCGCCGGCGAAGAACCACCAGCTGCCCGTGGCCGCCATCAACGGCAGCAGGAAGAGCGCCGAGGCCAGCAGCAACGCCGCCGCCATCGGCGCGGACGGTGTCTCGGGCGGGCGGAACAAGACCGCGGCGATGCTGCTGAAGGCATAGAGCAGCGGCGCGCTGAAGCCGAGCAGCAGCCACCACACCATGTCGGGCGCGGGCAGGCTTGCCCCTGGCACCAGGATCAGCAGCACCCCCGCCAGGCCGACCAGGATGCCGCCGACCTTCAAGAAATGCGGCCGGTCGAGGCGCGCCGCGATCGCGAAGAGATAGGTCAGCATCGGCACCAGCACTTGGCCCATGGCGAGCACCCCGGCGGGAAGCTTGGGCGCGACGAAGCTGAGCACGGTGAAGGGCAGCGCGAGCGCGGGCACGCTGATGACAAAGTATCTGCGGATATCTCGTCCGCTCAGGCCGGGCCGCGTGACGGCCGCGAGCGAAACAGCCAGCAGCACGAGGCCGGCGCCGAGGCATTGCCAGAAGACATAGGCGACCGGCGGAATGCCGGCCGAGACCGCTATCTTGTTGCAGGTAAAAGTCAGGCCATAAATCAGACCGGCGCCGAACAGCAGCAGCGTCGACAACGGGTCGACCGCGCGCGCGGCGCCCAATGCGCGCGCCTCGGTATTATCCCGCGAAGCGCGGCTCCGGCAGGCCTTGCGCGCCGCTGCCCGTGATGGCGAAGATGCCGCCGGCCTGGGGCTGCTTGGTCAATTCCTCTTCGCTCAAGAGCACCCGGGCGCAGGTCAAATAGATGATGTCCAGATCGTCGCCGCCGAACATGGGGCAGGTCGGGCGCTGCACCGGCAGCTCGATGGTGCGCTCGAGCGTGCCGTCCGGCGCCCAGCGCGCCAGGCACCAGCCGTCCCACATGGCGTTCCACAGATAGCCCTCCGTATCGACCACCGCGCCGTCGGGGCTGCCCTGCATCTCCTTGGTCGATGCGAACACCCGCCGGTTGTCGACCGCGCCGCTCGCCACCTCCAGGTCATAGGCCCAGATCGTGTCGATGCCGAGGTCGGCGTAGTACATGGTGCGCCCGTCCGGGCTGAAGGCCAGGGCGTTGGAGCAGATGATGTTCGATGCCATCTTGTGACAGCTGAGGTCCGGGTCGAGCCGGTAAAGCCCGCCGAGCGGCTCGCGCATGACATCGTCCATGCTGCCGGCCCAGAAGCGCCCCTGGCGGTCGCAGCGGCCGTCATTGAGCCGGCTTTGCGGCGTCTCCGCCTCGATCTCGTGGATGGTTTCGATCGCGCCGCTGTCGAGATCGACGAAGCGAAGGCCGCCATAGAAGGCCACCACGAGCCCGCCTTGCTGGCGCAGCGCCAACGAGCCGATCTCTTCGTCGAAGGTCCAGGTCTTGCTAGCGCCCGAACCCGGGTGAAAGCGGCTGATGGTCTTGCCCTTGATATCGACCCAATACAGCGCTTTCTCGACCGGGCACCAGACCGGGCCTTCGCCCAGGATGTTCTTGCAGTCAACGACACATTGGATGTCAGTCATGAATGCCTCGAATTATGGGCTTGTGGATTTGCTCCGCGAGCGAAATCATTGCGACAAGAGGCCTGGGCGTCAATTCGATCCGTAGCCTGGACAGGAGCAGGGCGATGACTCTGATCAATTACCTGACAGCGATACAATTCGACGACGGCGCGATCCGCGAATTGCCGAACGAGTTGGCGGCGCTCGGCGTGCAGCGGCCGCTCTTGGTGAGCGACGCGGGCGTGGTCGCGGCCGGGCTGGTCGAGACCGTGCGGGCAACGCTGCCTGACGCCATGCCGCTGGCGCTTTACGATAAGACCCCGAGCAATCCGACGGAGAAAGCGGTCGGGGATGCTCTGGCGCAGTATCGCGGCGCTGGTTGCGACGGGCTGGTGGCCGTCGGCGGCGGCTCGCCCATCGATCTTGCCAAGGCCGTCGCGCTGCTCGCCAGCCACGACGGCCCGCTCGAGCAATATGCCGCGATCCTGGGCGGGATTCCGAAGATCACCGCGGCAGTCGCGCCGCTGATCGCCGTGCCCACCACGGCGGGAACCGGCAGCGAGGTCGGCCGCGCCGCGCTGATCACGCTCGATGACGGCCGCAAGCTCGGCTTTATCAGCCCCCATATGATCCCCAACCGCGCCATCTGCGACCCGGCGCTGACCGTGGGCATGCCGCCGCAATTGACCGCGGCGAGCGGCATGGACGCGCTCACCCATTGTTTCGAGACCTATCTGTCGCCGCGCGTCAATCCGCCGGCCGATGCCATCGCCCTCGACGGCGCCGCCCGGGCGCTGCGCCATATCGAGCGCGCCTACGCCGACGGCGCCGACAAGGCGGCGCGCTGGCAGATGATGATGGCCTCGCTCGAGGGCGGCCTGACGTTTCAAAAAGGGCTCGGCGCCGTGCACAGCATGTCGCATCCCTTGGGCGGTCTCGCTGAGCCCGTGCTCCACCATGGCACGCTGAACGCCGTGATCCTGCCCGCGGTGCTGCGCTTCAACGAGGGCCATGTCGGCGACAAGTACGACTGTTTGCGCGCCGCCTTGGAGCTGCAGCCCCACGCCGATCTGGCCGAGGCGATCGAGGCGTTGAACGCGCGCCTCGGCTTGCCCGCCGGTTTGCGCGAGATGGGCGTCGGCGAGGCTGTCATCCCGCGCATGGTCGCGGGCGCCACCGCCGACCACAGCACCGCCACCAATCCGCGCCCGGTGGACGCAGCGGGCTTCGAGCATTTGTTCGCGGCGGCGATGGGATGAGCGGCCGCCGGCCGATCCCTCTTGGCGCGGCGCGGCGCACATGAACGCTCCGATCCGGCGCGCGCGCGCGGATGAAGCGGCGGCGCTGAGCGATCTCGCCTTCCGCGCCAAGGCGCATTGGGGCTACGACGAGGCGTTCATGGCGGCCTGCCGCGCCGAGCTGACCGTGACGCCCGCACAGATCGCGGCGTCGATGACATTTGTTTATCAGGGCAACGCCGCTCCGCGCGGATATTATCGGCTGGAAGTCGCCGGCGCGGTCGCCGACGCGGCGCAGCTCTTTGTCGATCCGCCGGCGATCGGCCAAGGCATCGGCAAGGCCCTTTGGCGGCACCTGGTGGCCGAAGCGCGCGGCCGGGGCGCCGCGAAGGTCGTCGTGGCAAGCGATCCCAACGCCGCAGGGTTTTATCGCGCCATGGGGGCCCGGCCCATCGGCACCGTGCCGTCGGGCAGCATCGCGGGCCGAATGCTGCCCTTGTTGGAACTGCGCTTGAGCGCTGGCTAGGCCAACGCGACGCGCACCCTGCGTCGCCACGAATAAGGAGCGGACCGTGAGCAAGAAGCCTACCGGCCTCGGCGCCTCGCTGACCGATTACGGCGATGCGGAATTTTCGTTTTTCCTGCGCAAGGCGTTCGCCAAGTCCATGGGCTACACGGACGCGGACCTGGCGCGGCCCGTGGTCGGTATCGCCAACACCTTCAGCGGGCTGACCAGTTGTCACGGCACCGTGCCCGAGCTGATCGAGGCGGTGAAGCGGGGCGTGGCGATGAGCGGCGGCCTGGCGCTCGAATTCCCCACCATTTCGCTGGGCGAGCCGTTCCTGAGCCCGACCAGCATGCTGTTCCGCAATCTGATGGCGATCGACACCGAAGAGATGATTCGCGCCCAGCCGGTCGATGCCGTGGTGCTGATCGGCGGCTGCGACAAGACCGTGCCGGCCCAGCTCATGGCGGCGGCGAGCGCCGGCGTGCCGGCGATCCAGCTCGTCACCGGGCCGATGATGACCGGCAGCCACAAGGGCGAGC
>JAUVWK010000041.1 GCA_030604165.1 Alphaproteobacteria bacterium
CAGGTAAAATCGAAGCTGCACTGCGGTGGCCAGCTTGTTCACGTTTTGCCCTCCGGGTCCGGGGGCACGGACGAAGCGCTCCTCGATGCTGCGCTCTTCGAGTTCGATGCCCGGCGCGATCCGAATCATGAGCGAAGCTTAGGCCCAGCCGTGGCGGCGCTCAATCATCGCTGTAGCACCGCTTGGCGACCGCTTGAGCCGCGTTCGCGGCAGCGGCTTTCGGCGGACTCCGAATTCTGCTACGATTCGGCCTCGAAGGCCCCTCGGGCCGGCCGGCGACGGTCGGGCCGAAATGCTGAACCCCGAACCACGATGGCGGGTTGAGCGATCGTCGCAAGCACTGGATACGAGATGCGGTCACACGCGCAATGTGTGAACTGGTGGCGCGATGCCCTCGGGCGTTGCGCGGGCCTGCCGGCGCGTGGCTGCGGCTCGAACGATTGAGGCTGGCATGATTGACCGACTCTCTCCAAGGGCGCGCATGACGCTCGTGATCGGCGCGGTTGTCTCTCTGGTATGGCTGGCGTTGTGCGCATTGTATGTCCAGGTCTATATCGGTTGGGGCGGGCTCGCCTATGTTCTGCCCCACGAGCTGGGCGCCTTTTTGACGGGTGTGTTCACGCCGGTCGCCTTTTTGTGGCTCTCGCTGGCCTATTTCAGCCGTAGCGACGTGCTGCACCAGACCGCACGCCGCTTGCAGCACGAGCTGCGCCAGTTGACCTACCCGTCCGACCGGGCCGAGACCCGGGTCAAGGCGATCACCGGATCGCTGCGTCAGCAGGCCGAAGATCTGACCGCCGCATCCGAGCATGCCGCCAACCAGGCCGAGCGGCTGCGGCAAACCATGGCGGAGCAGATCGAGCAACTCGATACGGTCATGAAGGAGGCCACCAGCCGGGCCGAGCCGCTTGCCGCCATGGTGGAGGGGCACTCCCGGCAATTGGCGAGTGCGTCCGAGGCGGCGACCAGCCAGGTCAGCGTGGCCGCGGAAGGTTATCGCCAGCAGGTCGAAAGCCTCTCCGAGGCCTTCGAGAAGGCTTCGGACCGGGCCGAGTCGACAGCCCAGTCGGTGCGCGCCGAGGCGGAGGAGCTGTTGAACGGCGTGGTGCAGGCAACCGCCGGCGTGGAAGAGACCGGCGCTGTCTTCCGGCGTCAGGCGGACGAAATGGCGGCGGCCTCGGAAGCCGCGACCCACCGCATGCGCAGCGCCGCGGACGCGGTCGAACAACGCGCCCAGCTGTTGCACCACGCCGCCGATCAGGCCCTGGAACGCTCGGAAGCGGCTGGCGATTCGTTTAAGACCCAGGCCGATGCGCTCGGCCTCGCCGCCGACCAGGCCGCGGCGCGCTCCACCGGCGCCGCGGGCTCGGTGCGGCAAGAGACGGAAGCGATGATCGAAACCACCGTGCAGGCGGTGAGCCAGGTGAGCGAGCTCAACGAGGTGCTCGGCCAACGCTCCGGCGAAATGGCGCAGGCCTCGGACGCGGCCAGCGCCCATCTGATGCGGGTCGGCGCGATGCTGCGGCAACGCGCCGACGATTTGAGCGTGATCGCCGATCGGGCGGCAAGCCGGGTCGGGGAAAGAGTCGACGAATCCGGCGCGGCCTTGCGCCGCCATACCGATGAGATGACCCAGGCATCCGATTTGGCGACGGCGCAGGCGGCCGAAAAGGCGGCCGAGATCGAGGCGCTGCTGCAGGAACAGTCGGATCACCTGGCGGCCGCGGCCGACCGGGCGGTTACGCTCGTGGCCGACAAGACCGACGCCACCGAGGAGGCGCTGCGCGAGCAGTCCGCGGCGCTCGCGGCGATGGCGGAGGAAGCCGCCGCGCAGGCGCTTGCCAGGGCCCGCGAGGTCGGCGACGAGATGCGCAGCCAGGCGGACAATCTGGCCTCCGAGTCGGATGCGGTGGCGGCGCGCGCGGCAAGCAGTTTCGCCGAAGTGACCGACGCATTGCGCGAGCGCTCGGACGAGCTGATCGCGATCACCGACGATGCGGCCGACAAGGCCATCGCGCGCGTGGAGCAGGTCGGCAAGGAGCTGCAGACCCGGTCGGACGCCATGGTGGCGGCCTCCGAGCGCGCCGCGAACCACGTCGAGGCCACGGTGGACCAGGTGAGCGCGGCGCTGCGCCGGCAGGCGGTGGAGTTGAGCGCCGCCTCGGACGTGGCCGCCGAACAGGTGACGGCCAAGGTCGAAGAGATCGGCGCCGCGCTGCGCGCGCAGTCGGCCGATCTGAGAGGCGCTTCCGACGAGGCGGCGGAACAGGTGACGGCCAAGGTCGAGGAGGTCGGCCGGGCGCTGCGCCGCCAGTCGAGCGAAATGGAGGCGGCCTCGGATCGGGCCGCGGGCCAAGCTGCCACGAAGGTGGACGAGATTCTCGAGATCTTGCGCCGGCAGTCGGCCGAGCTCGCCGCGGAGACCGATCAGGCGGCGGCCCACGCCGAGGCCAAGATCGAGCAGATCGGTCATGCCTTGCGCCGGCAATCGCTCGAGTTGGCGGTCGAGACCGACAAGGCGGCGGCGCAAGCGGCGGCCAAGGTCGAGGAGATCAGCGATGCCTTGCGCGAGCACGCGACCGACCTCGCCGCGGTGACCGACGAGGCAACGGCCCATACTGAGTTCAAAATCGAGGAGATCACCGGGGCGTTGCGCGCGCAGTCCGGCGAAATCGCCCTTGAGACCGACAAGATGGCGGCGCTGGCGCAGGTCAAGATGAACGAATCCAGCGAGACCTTGCAGCGCCATTCCGACACCTTGGTGGCGGCGTCCGACCAGGCGGCGGCGCAGGCCACGGCCAAGATCGCCGAGGTCGGCGAGGCGTTGCGCCGGCAATCCGACGAGCTCATCGCGGTCTCCGACGACGCCACCATTCAGGTCGCGGAAAAGGTCGATGACGTGGGCCGCGCGCTGCGCCGTCAAGCCGCCGATCTCACCGCGGCCTCGGACAAGGCCGTGGCGCAGGCCGCCGCGAAGATCGAGGAACTGGGCGAAGCGCTGCGCAAGCATTCCGCGGCGCTGGCCGCGCACACCGACGAGGCGGCGGCCCATTCCACGCTCAAGGTCAGCGAGGTGCGCGACGCGCTGCGGGCGCAGTCGGCCGATCTCGCCATGGAGACCGACAAGGCGGCGGCGCACGCCGAGGTCAAGATCGAGGAAGTCGGCGACGCGCTGCGGGCGCATTCGGCCGATCTCGCCGCCGAGACCGACAAGGCGGCGGCGCAGGCCACGGCCAAGATCGAGGAGGTCGGCGATGCGCTGCGCCGGCAATCCGACGAACTGATCGCCGCCTCCGACCGTGCTGCCGAGCAGGTCGTGGCCAAGGTCGAGGAGGTCGGCGGGGTGCTGCGCAAGCAAAGCGCCGAGCTGGCCACCGCGTCGGACGAGGTGGCCGCCGAGGCGACCGCCAAGGTGCGTCTCGTCGGGGCCACCTTGCGCAAGCAATCGGAAGAGCTGCACATCGCCTCGGAGAACGCCGTCACGAAAGCCGATCAGGTCGGCGAGACGCTGGAGCGTCAGACCCGGAGCCTGACCAACGCCGCCCAATATGCCACCGAGCGGACCGAGGCCGTCGGCACCACGTTCGAGCGCCAAGCCGCCAATCTGGTGGCGGCGTCGGGCCGGGTTGCCAGCCAGTCCGAGGATATCGGCGCGCTCATGACCAAGCAAAGCGAGGAGTTCGAGCGCACCTCGACCCGGCTCGCGACCATGGCGGCCGCCATCGGCGAGCAGTTGCGCGAGCAGACCGGCGAGATCGGCGGCGCCTCACAGCGCGCGGTCAGTCAGATCGGGGCGGTGGCCCAGGCGTTGGAGGGGCAGGCGGCCGAGCTTCGCGAGGCTTGCGGCCGCGCCCTGATGGAGGCCACCCAGGTGACCCAGGCGCTGAAGACGCAGGCGGCGGAGCTCAACACCGGTTCCACCACGGCGAACGCCCAGGCGCGCGAAATCGGCAAGCAATTCCAGGAGCGCACCCAGGAACTATCCGACGCTTCCGCCGCCGCCATCCAGCAGGCGCGGCAGGTTGGCGAGTCCCTGCACCGGCACTCGGAAGAGCTGCGCAAGGCGATCCGCGATGTCTCCGAGCGCGCCACGGATATGACCGGCACTTTCTCGCGCCAGTCGCAGGCCCTGACCGACGCCTCGGACAAAGCCGAGGCCCAGGCCCGGGTGATTCGCGAGAACACCTACGATGTCCGCCGCGACACTTTCTTGCGGGCCTCGCGCTTTATCGTCGAGGATCTCAACTCCACGGCGATCGATCTGAGCCGCATCCTCGATCACCAGGCGACCGAACGGCTTTGGACCAAGGGCGCGCGTTCGGACAAGGGCATTTTCGTGCGTGCCATGCTGTCCGACGACGAAAAGCACTCGCGCGACGTGGTCCGACAGAAGTTCGAAAAGGACGAGATTTTCCGCAAATATGTCGATCGCTACCTCGGCCACTTCGAAAAGCTGCTGGCGGACGCCAACGAGAGCGATCCCGAGAATCTGCTGAGCTCGACCTTCCTCTCCGCCGATGTCGGCAAGCTCTATGTCTTCCTGGCGCACGCGGTGGGGCGGCTGAATTAGTGCCCCCTATCATGATTCCGTGCCCCCATTAGTCCGTGGCAAAATAGCGCGGCTGCCCGGCACTGTGCGCCGCACGATCATGGCGAAGCGCGGAGCGGCCCTCGGCGCCGCCATGTGACATCGGCGGCAAAGCGTGGCACCTTTTTCGCTCGCCAAGCTGCCTTGGTTGCCAAGCTGCTGTGCGGCGCGCAACCCAAGACGCGGAGAGCTCGAACAATGGAAATCGGCCTGTACGGAAACACCCACGGTCAGGCCTACCGTGGCGATACCGACATGTTTCTGGCCCATACTTCGATCGACCAGATGCAGCCGGTGCGGGTGGCGCAAGCGGCGGAACGCGCCGGTATCCATTCGATCTGGTATCCGGACCACGTCTCGATGCCGATCGACTCAACCAGTCACCACACCGCCAACGTCTCCGGCCAGCGGGCCTATCAGCCCCGCCACAACATGCTCGATGGCGCCGTGGTGATGGGCGCCGTGGCGGCGAGCACGACCAAGCTGAAGCTGGCGCCGAGCTGCCTGATCGCGCCCTATCGTCACCCGCTGGCCGACGCCCGGCAGTTCGCCACGATCGACCAGCTTTCCAATGGCCGCGTCATGCTCGGCGTCGCCGCCGGTTGGATGGACGAGGAGTTCGCATCGCTGGGCCAGGATTACCAGGACCGCAACGCCCAGACCGAGGAGTGTATCGAGATATACAAGCGGGCCTGGAGCGAGGATTCGGTCAGCTTCCAGGGTCGGTTCTATCAGTTCGAAAACCTCTCGATGGACCCCAAGCCGGTGCAAAAGCCGCGGCCGCCGATCGTCTACGGCGCCAATACGCCGGCCGGCGCGCGCCGCGCCATCCGCTTGTGCGACGGCATCTATCCGCTGTTTCTCGACACCTACTCCGACCCCGACCGCCATGCCGGGATCCAAGATCTTATCCGTCGCGAGGCGGACAAGATCGGCCGCGATATCGGCCAGTTCCTGATGCTTTGCGCCGCCACGGCGCGCCTCACCGACGCCGACGATGCCGACGCCCGGGCGAACCCGCGGCGCACCTGCACGGGCACGGCCGAGCAAGTGATCGGCGACCTCGAGCGTCTCGCGCAAGCCGGCTTTTCGCTGGTGGTCTGTATGATCGATTGCCCCTCCGGCCGGTTGGAAGAGCTGGAAGAGCAGATTCAGCGCTTCGGCGAAGAGGTCATTCCGCACACCAAGGGCATTACGCCTGGAGGGGAGTGGCAGCCCGTCGTGTAGCGCGATTAATCCCCGCCTACTCGGCGGCCTCGGCCACGGGCGCGCGTTCGCTCGGCATGCGGATGGCGTCGCGCGGAAACTGATAGCGCGCAAAGGGCAGCACGAGCACCTTGGCCTCGTCGCCGTGACGCCGCAGCGCTGCGGCGAAGGCGTCGTCGAGCGAGACCGTCGCGTCGATGCCGATGTCCTTCGCCATCTCGAGATTTTCCTTGAGCGTCACCAGCGTGAGGTGCTTGCGCGTCATCACCTCGTAAATTGGCGCCCAGATCGGAAACGTCAGCTGGGTGAATTTTCGCGCCAGGTTGTCGCGGTGGATTTGCTCCATGTTCTCGCTCGACGGCGGCATGTAGGGCTTCATGGTGTCCATCAGCGCGAGGCCCGGAAAGAATCCCAGCCCGGTCTGAACGCCGGGAGACGGACTGCAATAGATGATCGTGCCGCCGTCTTTCATCACCAGGTCGGTGGACATGCAGCCCCAGCCGGTGTGGAAGAAGAGATGGTCGGTTGGCGCGAACACGCCGCAAATGGCGATATCGGGCGACGCGCCGGCGGGGCGCTCGAAGGCATAGATGCCGTTGAACACACGAATCGATTCGATGTGGGCGTCCGGGTGCAGGCCGAAATTCATGAAACAAACGCGTCCGCGCGTGTCCAGCACGCTGTTGAGCGTTGCCGTCAGCCCGCACATGGTCGCCACGTCGTCGATATCGGCCCGCAGCGGACCGGCCATTGCTCCGTAATGGGTGTGCGGCGAAAAGGTGAAGGCCGCGTGATTGAAGTCGATCGTCTCGTCGGAAACGACGCCCGGCATGATCAGCTTGCCGCCGCCGCCGGCGCCCCAATGATTGGATTGCGACTGGCCGATCGACAGCTTGACGTCGGACTTGGCGACTTCTTTGTGCAGCCATACCGGCGTGCCCCGCGACGATATGCCGATGAAGGTATATCGCTCGGGTTTATCGGGCTCGTTCTGGAAGAACGGAATGCCGAGCCGCTCCATGCGCGCCAGATTTTCGCGCCCGACCTTCTGCTCGGTTTCGGACTCCGACATGTGGAACACCTTGGCGTTGGCGCAAATCACGCGCGTGTCCTTGGTGCCGTGCTGCTCGATGGCGTCCAACACCGCGGGCAGGATCCTGGCGGCCGGTGTCGGGCGAAACTGGTTGTCGATGATGACGGCGAGGCTTTTGTCCGGGCCGAGCAGCTCGGAGAAGCGCGGCCCGGAATGCGGGTTTTCCAACGCCTCGCGGGCCGCCTCGGTGACGTTCGCCACCGGCGCCGGTTCGTCCGGCGTGATCACACCGAGCAAGTTCCGTTGCGGAATCTCGAGCTCGAGTTGGTCGCGATAGACCTTGCTTTCGTCATCGGCCGCCCCGATGGTCAGCGGGTCCAGCGATTCGAAGGGAATCGTTACGCGTTGGCTTGTAGGCATGAGCGTCACTCCGAAGGCTCTCGGCAGACCACTACGGCGAAGCGACCTGCCGCGCATGGGGATCGTTTGTCATGGTAGTCGGTTGGCTATGTCTTGGGTAGCATTCTGCTTTGGCGCGTCGGTCGCACATTTTTTTGAGCCGGGGCAGCGGCATCGGGTATCGCTTCTTCTCCTGAACCGGGTTTGTCGAAGGCAGCACGATGTTCGATTTGGGGCATAGCTTCATCCTCTCGGTCGAGCGCAATCCGCAGGCGACCGCTTTTGTCGACGGCGAGACGCGGCTCAGCTACGGCCAGTGGTTCGAGCGCATCAGGCGCGCCGCCGGCGGCCTCGATCGGCTCGGGCTCAAGCACGGCGATCATCTCGTGGCGGTGATGCAGAACCGGTGGGAGATGGCGACCTTGCATTGGGCGTGTCAGTTTCTGGGCGTCATCATGACGCCGCTCAATTGGCGCATGAAGGCCGGCGAGCTCGATTATTGCATCGAGAACGCAGACGCCAAGGCGGTCGCTTTCCAGGATGTCTCGGCGCAAGCGGTTGCCGACGCCCCGCAGGCGCGCGGGCTGCCGCTGATCGCTCTCGCGGCGGCCGGCGGCACCATGAGCTTCGACGATCTGCTTGCCGCCGACGGCTTCGACGGCGAGCCCAGGGCCACGGCCGAGGCGACCTCGGTCATGCTCTACACCTCGGGCACGACCGGCCGGCCCAAGGGCGTGCCGCGCTCCCACGCGGTCGAGCGGGCCGCGGCGCTCGCCCATGTGGCGCACCATCAGTGTCCGCCCGGCGAGATCACGCTCGGGGTCATGCCGTTCTATCACACCATGGGTGTGCGCTCGCTGCTGGCCATGCAGTTGGTGGACGGTTGCCTGGTCTGCCAGCGGCGCTTCGAGCCGGCGGCGGTTCTGACACTGATCGAGCGCGAAAAGATCAGCTCGGTGTTCCTGGTCCCAACCCTGTTTCACGACCTGCTGGCGGCGCCGCAATTCAAGTAAACCGATGTCTCCTCGGTCAGGCGGCTCGGCTTCGCCGGCGCATCCATGCCCGATGGCCTGCTGCTCAAGATCCGCGACGCGTTCAAGCCTGAGCTCTTCGTCAATCATTATGGCTCGTCCGAGATCTACACCTTCACGATCGAGCCGGACGCGCCTGCCAAACCGGGCTCCGCGGGCAAGGCCGGGCTCAACCAGCGCATCCGCGTCGTCAAGCTCGGCGCCAGCGACGCGGCAGCGCTGGCGGCGCGCGGCGAAGAGGGCCAGATCATCGCCGATCTTGCCGGCGACGAGGCCTTCGGCGGCTATTGGCGGCGCCCGGAGGTGGACCAGGCGACGCTGGTGAACGGCTGGTACTTCACCGGCGATACCGGCTACATGGACCGCGACGGCGACCTCTTCGTCACCGGCCGGGTCGACGACATCATGATCAGCGGCGGCGAGAACGTTTCGCCGGTGGAGATCGAAAGCGTGCTCTCCCTGCACCCGGCGGTGAGCGAGGTCGCGGTGGTCGGGTTGCCCGACGACCGCTGGGGCCAGCGCATCACCGCCTTCGTCACCCGCGCGCGCGCCGTGACCGCGGACGCGCTGGACCGCCATTGCAAGGCCTCGGAGCTGGCCGACTTCAAGCGTCCGCGCGGCTATGTCTTCGTCAAGGCGATCCCCAAATCGCCCGTCGGCAAGATCCTGCGCCGCATGCTGGTCGCGGGCGAGTACGAGACGGACTAGCGCGGTTTCCCATGTGGGGAATCGCACCGGCCCGCTCCCCCTCTCGGCCGCCCACAAGCGTACACTGCCATGGGTGGCCGGGAGGGGGTGCGGGCCGGTGTCGCCGGCATAAGGAAGGACAGGAAACCATGGAAGATATCTTCAAGCGCGACGCCTTCGCCGACAAAGTCGTGCTGATCACGGGCGCGACCTCGGGTATCGGCGCCGAGACCGCGCGCCAGTTCGCGGCCCACGGCGCGCGCGTCATGCTGGTCGGACGCAACGCCGAGCGCGGCGAGGCATTGTGCAAGGAGATCGCGGATGGCGGCGGCGAGGCCGCGCTACTCCTCGCCGACGTCAGCCGCTCGGCGGCCTGCGACGAGGTCGTCGCCAAGACCGTCGCGCGCTTCGGCCGCATCGACATCCTGTTCAACAATGCCGGTGTCGCGCTCACCGCGGCGCTGGTCGACACCACCGACGAGGACTTGGAACGGATCATGGGCACCAACTTCTTCGGCGCCTTCTATATGGCCCGCGCGACCTTGCGCCAGATGCTAAGCCAGGGCTCGGGCGCGATCGTCAACATAGGCTCGGACGCGGCGCTCCAGGGCTATGCCGGGTTCGACGCCTATGGCTGCTCGAAGGCCGCCGTGGTCCATATGACCAAATGCCTGGCGCTCGAGATGGCGACCGAGAACATCCGCGTCAACGTCATCTGCCCGGGCGATATCGACACGCCGATGCAGGACGCGGCCTATGGCGAGGCCGGCGATACCCGAGCGGAAATGTTGGCGGCCGTCGCGGCGGCGATTCCCATGCGACGTCTCGGCCGGTCCGAGGAAATCGCGCGGACGGTGCTGTATCTGGCCTCCGACGCGGCGAAATTCATGCACGGCGCGATCTGCTCGGTGGATGGCGGCGCGGCCGCGGGCCGCAGCTTCATCACCGAAGAGATCACCTGACGACGCGGGAATAATTTCCGTCGCGGGACCGGCGGCGGCTAAATCCGCTCGCCCGATTCCCTGTCGAACAGATGCGCCTGGTCGACGCGCGGCCGCAGATGCACGGTCTGACCGGGTTTGAAGTCGTGCCGCTCATGGAAGACGGCCACGATTTCGGTCTCTTCGAAGCGGAGAAACACGATGGTTTCCGAACCCGTGGGCTCGACCACCGCGACCCGTGCCGGAAAGCCGTCATCGGCAAGATCGAGGTGCTCGGGCCGAACCCCGTAAGTTACGGCTTGTCCGTCGCCCGCCCGGCTTTCGGCGCCGACCGGGAGGCGGTGTCCGTTCGCCTCGACCCCGAGAGCGCCGTCGCGGCGGACAGTTCCTTGGATCAGGTTCATGGCGGGCGAGCCGATGAAGCTGGCGACGAAGACATTCTTCGGGAAGTCGTATAGCTCCAGCGGCGAGCCGACCTGCTCGATCCTGCCGTCATGCATGACGACGATGGTTTCGGCCATCGTCATGGCCTCGATCTGGTCATGGGTCACGAAGATCGTGGTCGTCCTCAGGCGCTGGTGCAGCTCCTTGATCTCGATGCGCATCTGGATGCGGAGCTTGGCGTCGAGATTCGACAGGGGCTCGTCGAAGAGGAACACCTGAGGGTCGCGCACAATGGCCCGGCCCATGGCGACCCGTTGGCGCTGGCCGCCCGACAGTTGGCGCGGATAGCGGTGCAGATAGGGCGTGAGACCGAGGATCTCCGCCGCCTTCCGCACGCGCTCCTTCACCGTTGCGGCATCGATCTTGCGCAGCTTCAAGGCGAAGGCCAGGTTGGCGGCGACCGTCTTGTGCGGATAAAGCGCGTAGCTTTGAAACACCATGGCGATGTCGCGGTCGGCCGGGGGCAAGTTGTTGACGACGCGCTCGCCGATCTGGACCGTGCCCGCGGTCACGGCTTCGAGCCCGGCGATCATGCGCAGCAGCGTGGACTTGCCGCAGCCGGACGGCCCGACAAGCACCACGAAGGCGCCGTCCTCTATGTCGACATCCACGCCGTGGATAACCTCGACGGGTCCGAATGATTTGTAGAGGTTTCGAACCGTGACCCGAGCCATGCTCTCCCGTTGTCTCCCTGGCCCGTTGTTTCCCTGGCCTGTCTTGTTCCTTCAGGAAGTAACCGAGACGGCGTGGCCTGTCCACCGCTATGCCTCCGGGCAGGCGTCCCGGGGCGGAGCGGGTTTCCTTGATTCTGTTGACAGTTGGTGAGGTTGCTTCATACGCTGAAGCGTTTCTCAAACCGTCGAAGCTTGTGCGATCAACGGCAGCGGCTGCGAGAGCACAATAAGCGCCCCAGAAAGCTCGTGGCGCAGGTTTGATCGTCTGTGACCTCCGGATACCGACACCAACAGGACGGCACGAAACAGGCGGAATGGATATCTTTACAGGGGAGGAAAGTCGATGAGAGTAGAAATATTCAACCAACTCATGGCCGGTCAGATGAGCCGGCGAAGGATGCTGCAGGGCGCGGCCGGCGCCGGCGCCGTCGCCGCCGTGGCGGCGAGCGGGCTGGGCGGCTTTGCTCGGTCCTCGTTTGCCCAAAGCAATGTCCGGGCAGAGATTCTCAAGATCCCGGGCGTTGGTGTGGGGTCGCCCACCGATACCGACTGGCAGAAGGTCGGGGCGCTTTGCCTCGATCCGACCAAGGCCAATGTTGCCGAGGGCGAGTTTGCCGGCGTGGAGCTCACCTTTCTCGGGCTCAATAATCAGAACCTGCACAATTTCCTTTTCCGAGGCTTTTTGAAGCCGTGGGAGACCTATACCGGCGCGACGATAGACTGGATCGACCTCGCCCAGGCCGACTATAACGCGCGGCTGCAAACGGCCATCGCGACGGGGACGGTCGACTTCGACGTCATCGAGATGGGCGCGCCCTTCGAGGGCGATGTCTGCGGCAAGGGTCTGGCCTCTGAAATGCCGGACTGGGTGAAAGGCCAAATCGAGATGGACGACTATGTGGGCTACTTGAAGGCCCCGGTCGGCACCTGGGAGGGCAAGACCTACCGCATCTCGATCGACGGCGACTGCCACAACTTCAACTACCGGACCGACTACTTCGAGGACGCCGATCTTGCCGCCGCCTGGGAAGCCGAAGGCTATGCGGGCCCGTGGGCGGTGCCCACGACCTGGCAGCAGGTGCAGGAGGTGACGAAATTCCTCAAAGGCAAGAAGATCGGCGGCTTCGATGCCTACGGCTATCTCGATCCGCTGAAGGGCTGGGGCGGCTTCGGCTTCTACTTCCTCGGCTCGCGCGCGACCGCCTACGCCAAGCACCCGGACGATCCGGCATGGCTCTTCGATCCCGAATCGATGAAGCCGCGCGTCAACAACCCGGCCTGGGTGCGCGCCATTCAGGACGTGCTCGATGTGCTCGACGCCCAGCCGGCGGACCAAATCAACGCCGATACCGGCACCACCGCCTTCCAGCAGTTTCTGGCGGGCACCGGCTCGATGTTGAGCTGGTGGGGCGATGTCGGCTCGATGGCAAAGACCTCCGACGGCTCGGTTGTCGGCGACACCACCGGCTTCTCGATCCTGCCGGGCTCGGACGACGTCTACAATTCCAAGACCGGCCAGTGGGATACGCTTGCCTCGGGGCCGAACTTTGCCCCCAACATGGCCTATATCGGCTGGGGCGTGTACGTCATGGCCCGCGTGGATAGCGACGCGAAGAAGCAGAAGGCGGCTTGGTCGGCCGCGGCTCATCTGGGCGGCAAGGATATCTCGCTCTGGTGCGCGGCGTATCCGTCGGGCTTCCAGCCCTATCGGAACTCGCACTTCGACATCCCCGAATGGGTGAGCGCCGGCTACGACGAGGCCTTCATTGCGGACTACCTGGCCTCCGAGGCGGATTCCTACAATCACCCGAACGCGGCCATCGAGCCGCGCATTCCGGGCATCTTCCAGTACTACTCGGTTGCCGAGGACGAACTGGCGAAGATCTACGCCGGGCAATATTCCGCCCAGGAAGGCGC
>JAUVWK010000498.1 GCA_030604165.1 Alphaproteobacteria bacterium
CCAATGACACCATCGTCAAGCTGGTCCGCTACTACTGGAACCTGATGGGCAAGCCGCGGAAAAAGACCATCATTAGCCGCACCTACGGCTATCACGGTGTGACCCTGGCCTCGGCGAGCCTCTCGGGCCTGACCGCCATGCACCCGCAGGCCGACCTGCCGTTGCCCGGGTTCAGCCACATCGATGCACCCTACTGGTACCGTCACGGCGGCGACATGGAGACAGAGGCGTTCGGCCTGCAGGCGGCGCGTGCGCTAGAGACGCGCATCGAGGAGCTCGGCGCCGAGCAAGTGGCGGCCTTCATCGGCGAACCTATCCACGGCGCCGGCGGGCTGATAGTCCCGCCCGCGAGCTATTGGCCGGAAATCGCGCGCATCTGCCGCGACCATGACGTTTTGCTGATATCCGACGAGGTGATCTGCGGCTTTGGCCGCACCGGCGCCTGGTTCGGTTGCGAAACCTTCGGTTTTCAGCCCGATTTGATGACCCTCGCCAAGGGTTTGTCCTCCGGCTATTTGCCGATCTCCGCCGTCATGGTCGGCGACAGGGTCGCCCAGGCCCTGCGCGACGCGGGCGAGGAGTTCAGTCACGGCTTCACCTATTCGGGCCACCCAGTGGCTTGCGCCGTGGCCCTCGAAAATCTCCGCATCATGCGCGCCGAGACGATCGTCGAGACCGTGGCACGGCGGACCGGGCCCTATCTGCAAAGCCGCTTGGCGGAGCTGGCCTCGCATCCCCTGGTCGGCGAGGTGCGCGGCAAGGGCATGTTGTGCGGCATCGAGCTGGTCGAAGACAAACAAGCTCGAAAACCCTTCGAGCCCGAGGGCCGAGCCGGTCGGATTTGCCGCGACCGCTGCTTCGACAACGGCCTGATCATGCGCGCGACGCGCGACGTCATGCTGTGCTCACCACCGCTGATTATCAGCCCGGGAGAAATCGACGAGCTGGTGACGATCTTGCGCCATTGTCTCGATCTCACCGCCCAAGAGCTCGCGCCTTAGCATTCTCGACTAGCGTGGTTTCGCGCGGGCCCACCCCCTCTCTCTCCCAGCCAGCCAAAAGCCGCCCATAGAACCGACCTGCGCGCCTCGGCGCAGAGCCAGCGCCGTCGCCCTGACAACCAAACGTTAACAAATTTGTGCGTAACTATGTGCGTAACTAGACGCATTTGTTATGCGTAATTTGCATAGCAGATTCCCGAAGCAATCCGTTGTGCAGAGCAATAGTTAGGCCATATGAAGAGCAGCCAACGAGGCCCATGCAGTTTCGCTAAGATAATGCAATAGAGCGGAAAAAACTGCATAGCCTAGCGTTGAGCAAGATTTTTGTGCAACGCAGCAATATGTGGAGATTCGACTATGATGATGGAAAGAATCGTTGATACGCTTCGCCGCTGGCGTGAGAAAAGCGACCTGCGCAATACGCTCAGCCGGATGGACGATCGCCAGCTCGCCGATATCGGCCTGTCACGCTCCGATATCGATGCGGTGGTCTCGGGTCACTACCACCGGTCGTCCGTGCACGGGGCATAGGGCTTGGTTCGGACGGCGTCGAGTCACCCGGCGCGAGCGCGTCGCGCCGGGCCAGCGGAACACGCCACCGAACCGCGCATCCGAGGAGACGCGAACCATGCTATGCCAGCGAATATTCTTGCCCTTTCGGCGTTGGCGCCTGGCGATCCAGGCGCGTCGCGAACTCTCCGGATTGAGCGACCACGTCTTGTCGGACATCGGGCTGAACCGCAGCGATGTCATCGCCGTATTGGACGGATTCTCCCTCGCCGACGAACCTCAGGAATAGGCAGACCGGCCCCAGGGCGGACCCCGAAGCAACGATCCGAGCGCCCACAATAGCAACCCCGTACCCCCTATCATGATGCCGCGGGTAGGATATAAATAGCGGGGGGGGCTCGCGGCGACATGCGGATTACGACCTGGAACGTGAATTCGATCCGGCTTCGGTTGGAGGGCCTCAAGCGCCTGGTCGCCGAGCAAGCGCCCGATATTCTCTGCCTGCAAGAAATCAAAGTCAGCAACGAGCACTTTCCCGAGGATTTCATCGCCGAGCTCGGCTTCGCCCATTGCCTGGTGCACGGACAGAAGTCGTATCACGGGGTCGCCATTTTTTCGCGCACGGCCTTCGAGCGGGCCGAGACACGCGATTGGTGCGACAACACGGACAGCCGCCACGCCTATGTCCGCCTGGCCGACGGTATCGAAATCCACAACTTCTATGTTCCCGCCGGCGGCGACATTCCGGATCCGGAGAAGAACGAGAAATTTGCCCACAAGCTGCGCTTTCTGGCGGAGATGGCCGAGTGGTTCGCGCGCCGCCAGCGCCAGGACAACCGCTTCATCCTGGTCGGCGATCTCAATGTCGCGCCGCTCGAGACCGATGTCTGGTCCCATAAGCAGCTTTTGAAAGTGGTGAGCCACACACCGGTCGAAGTCGCGGCGTTGGCCCACCTGTCGGCGTCGCATCGATGGTGCGACGCCGTACGTCATTTCATTCCACCGGAGCAGCGGCTCTATTCGTGGTGGAGCTACCGGGCGCGCGATTGGGAGACCTCGGACCGCGGCCGCCGGCTCGATCATATCTGGGTGACACCCGCCTTGCGGCCCGCGCTGCGCTCGGCCACGGTGCAGCGCCCGGCACGGGGTTGGCCCAAGCCCTCCGACCACGTGCCCGTGACCGTCACCCTCGAGCCATGATTGGAATCGCTTTCAGACCACCCGGGAAATGAAATAGCGGCCCGGCTGCAGGCCATCCGGTAACGCAGCCGGCTGCCAAGCCACCTTCGGCACCGGCG
>JAUVWK010000098.1 GCA_030604165.1 Alphaproteobacteria bacterium
AGGCGCCGGCTAATCAGCGGAATCTAAACGCGTAGAAATTGTGAGTCCACACCATAGGCTGGGTCCACGGGATCGGACCGCGAATGTCGCTGTTGGGTCAACTTGAGACATTCCCAGCCTAGTCCAGAATGTCGCCTGCTGGGGGTATAGCGGACGAAATCAGCACGATAACGGACATCGGCCGGCGAATGTCGCCTGTTGGGGGCAAAGCAGACGTGCCGGCGGCATGGTCCTGACTTCCGAGTCTAGCCAAAACCGGACTCAAGAGAGTTCGTCCACCAGCGCCTTCGCCTCCTTCAGATCGGGCGCGTCGAAACCCTCGGTGAACCAGACGTAGATTGGGGCGAGGAGGTCGCGGGACAAAGCTTTGATTGCCAGCGCGTAGCCTAACCCGTACCGAAGGCTTGGCGGAGCGCGGCGCAGGCTTCGGCGTGGGCCTTGGCCGCGGCGTCGATGCTCCCGCCGAAGGACCAGAAGGCGTGGATCTGGTCGGCGTAATCCCGGTGCTGCACCGGAACGCCGGCGGCGCTCAGCTTCTCGGCATAGGCGACGCCCTCATCGTGCAGCGGATCGCAGCCGGCGGTGAAGATGAGCGCGGGCGGCAGGCCGGCGAAATCCGCGGCCTTGAGCGGCGAGGCGAGCGGATCGTCCATCTCCGTTTCGCTATTCAGATAGCTCTCTGCGAACCATCGCATCATCTCGGCAGTGAGCAGATGGTCGTCGGCGAATTCGCGGTAGGAGGCGGTGTCGCCCCGCAAGTCGGTGACCGGATAGATCAGGAGCTGGAAGGCGAGGGCCGGCCCGCCCGCGGCCTTGGCCTGCTGCGTGACGACCGCGGCGAGGCAGCCGCCTGCGGAATCGCCGCCGACCGCGATGCGGCCCGCGTCGCCGCCGAGCTCGGCGCAATTCTCCGCTAGCCAGCGGGTTGCTGCCCAGCAATCGTCGGTGGGCTTGGGGAACTTGTTCTCCGGCGACTTGCGATAGTCGACGCCGATCACGATGCAGCCCGCGCCGGCACAGAGCATCTGGCAGATGGGATCGTAGGCGTCGAGCCCGAGCACGACGAAGCCGCCGCCGTGGAAATGGATGAAGACCGGGAGCGGCACGTCGCCTGCGCCGTCCGGCCAATAGAGGCGGATCGGAATGAGCCCGTGGGGGCCGGGAACGGTGCGATCCTCTATGCGCTTCACCTCGGGCGCCGGCGCGGCGAGCGCTTCCGATAACTCGTTAAAGCCGGCGCGCGCATCGGTCAGAGAAACCTCCCAGGGCGGCGGTGCCTCGGCTTCGGCGAGTTCGTCGAGCAGAGCCTTGGCTTGCGGGTCGAGCGGCATGTCTGGTCTTCCTCCCTCGCTAATGATTGCGCGGATCGGGTGCGCTTTGGCGAGCGCGCTCAGTCCGCCGCCGCGCCGACATCGGCGAATTTCGGCATGATCTCGTGGGCCAGGCGGCGCGTCGATTCGCGCCAGGCCTCCATGTTGTCGAGGTGGTCGTAGGAGGTCATGAGCAGGCAGCCGAAGCCGCCCGAGCTTTCGACGATCTCGCCGATCTTGCGCTCCACCGTCTCGGGGCTGCCGATGCACATGTTGTGTTTCATCATGTACTCGACGGTGACGTCCGAGTCCGCGACGTTCGCGTCGTGCTTGCAGCTGTCCAGCATGCCGATGCGCTTCAGCACGGGCAGCCAGAAATTGCGGTACTGGTCGCCGACCATGCCGTTCAGCACCCTGTCCCAGGCCTCCTGGTCGGTGTCGGCGACATAGACGTCGCGCCCCACGCGCCAGATGCTGCGGTCCGCCGTGCGCCCGGCCTCGGCCGCGCCCTTTTCCATGGCCTGCCAGTGGCTCGCCAGATAGGTGTTGCCGAAGCTCAGGCTTAAGGGGATGAAGCCGTTGCGGCCCGCGAGCTCGAGCGTCGGCGAGCTCGGGCTGAAGCCCGCGATGGCGATCTGCGGATAGGGCTTGGTGTAGGGCCAGATGTGCATGCGGTAGAGATCGGTGTCGTCGGCCGGGCGCCGCACTTTCCAATATTTGCCGTCGTAGTCGAACGGCTCCGAACTCGTCCAAAGGCGCGTCATGATGTCGAGGGATTCCTTGGTCATGGCGCGGTTCTCGCCGGCCATGAAGTCGATGTCGAACAGGCTGAAGTCGGTCGGAATGGAGCCCGAGCCGATGCCGATATAGCAGCGGCCCTTGGAGATGTGATCGAGCCAGGCGATGCGATGCGCGAGCTCAGCCGGGTGGTGGTAGGGCAGCATGTAGCCGCCGGGCGAGACGCGGATGTTCTCGGTGCGCACTAGCGCTTGCGCTACCAGCAGGTCGGGCGCCGGGTTGGGCTCGCGCGGCACGGTGTAGTGGCAACCGATCCAGGCTTCCTCGAAGCCGATGCCATCGAGAAACTCAAGATAGTCGAGGTTGTGGTAATGCCCCTCCGCAAAGTCTCGGCCCGGCGGATGGTTGGGCATCATGAACGTTCCGATCTTCATGCTCGCGACCCTTCCTGTGCGAGGACGTGGTTTCTTGGGCCCGAGGTGATGGAGTGGATCGCTATCCAAGCCAACACTGCTTGCGCCGAGTCTAGGCTCCGAACAAATGCGTGTCTATCGGACCCTAGGAGTGCTGCCGCTGAACGCCCAGATTAATGGGATGCTACCTAAAGCGGTACGCCGGCCTAGGGTCAAAAGCGGCTCTTCACGGCCCGGCTAACATAGGTCCGCTTGGGGTCAGGTTCAGACGACATACTGGGCCGATTCACGATAGGTCCGGTGCTGAGTTAAAAGCGGACCTCGCCACCCGCAACACCAGTTCATGAGCCCATGACCTAAGCTTCCGAGATGCGGAGAAACCCGAGCGCGTCGACGCGCAGCCGCTGGCCGGGATGCACCAGGGTCGTCGACGACGGCTCCTCGACGATCAAGGGCCCCTCGCCGAGATAATCCGGCGGCAGCAAAGCACGCTCGAGAACGCGCGCCTCGTGCCGTCCCTCCTCGCCAAAATCTACCGTCCGCGTGCCTTTTGCGGCGGCCTCGGCCGAGCGTCCGTCCGCGCTCAAGGGCTTGAGCTCGGGTCGCGGCACCCGGGCCGTCGCGGTCAGGCGAAAGGTCACGAACTCCACCGGGGTATCGGCGAGGCGGAAGGTGTAGGTGCGCTCGTGGGCAGCGTGGAAGTCGCGCAAGATCGCCGCCACGCTTGCCCCCTCGAGCGCCACCGGCACCGTCACCGAATGTTCCTGACCGAGATAGCGCATATCGATACGGCAATCGAGGCCGAGGCCGTCGCTCGGCCCTAGATCGCTGCCGCGAAAATAGCTCTCCGCCTGACCTTCGAGATCGTTGAACAGGATTCGAATCTGCTCGATCGTGAGCTCCTCGGCCCGGTGCAGCGCGGTGCGCACGAAATCGCGGCGCGGCTCGGTGACCAGCATACCCCAGGCCGAGAACAAGCCCGGATAGAGCGGAATGACGATCTCCTTGACCCCGAGTTCCCGGCCCAAGGGCGCGGCATGCATGCCGCCGCCGCCGCCGCCCACGATAAACAGAAATTCGCGCGGGTCGTGCCCGCGCTGGATCGAGACCAGCTTCAAGGCGTTGATCATGTTGGCGTCCACGACCCGGATCACGGCGACCGCCGCCGCCTCGATGCCGATCTTCAGGCCGTCGGCAATCGTCTGCATGGCGCGCCGCGCTCGCGTCAGATCGATGTCGAACTGACCATCGGCGAAATAGCCGGGGTTGAGTACGCCCGCGATCAGTTTGGCGTCGGTGACGGTGGGCTGCTCGCCGCCACGGCCATAGCAGGCCGGGCCCGGCTCCGCCCCGGCGCTCACCGGGCCGACGCGCAGCGCGCCCGAAGCGTCGAACCAGGCGATCGAGCCTCCGCCCGCGCCAATCTCGACGATATCCACCACCGGCACGCGGACCGGATAGCCGAAACGCTCGCGGCTGCGCTCGAGCCGGTAATCCGTCGTCACCTTGGGCTGGCCGCCTTCGATGGTGGAGCACTTCGCGGTGGTGCCACCGATATCGAGGTAGATGACGTTGGGCTCGCCACACAATTCGCCGACCAGCGCCGCGCCATTGACGCCGGCCGCGGGGCCGGATTCGAGCAGCGTGATCGGCTGCGCCTTGGCCCACTCGAAGCTCGTCGTGCCGCCGTTGGACTGCATGGCGGAAAAAGGGCAACGCAGCCCGGCCTCGCTGAGCGCGGCCTCGAGACGCACGAAATAGCGCTGCACGATGGGCTGCACATAGGCGTTGAGCACCGCCGTGTTGGCGCGCTCGTATTCGCGCCATTCGCGGGTGATCTCGTGCGACGCGGTGACCGCCACATCGGGCAGCTTATCGCGCAGATAGGCCGCGCAGGCCGCCTCATGCTCCGGCGCGGCGTAGCTATGCAGAAACTGAATGGCGATCGCTTCGATGCCCTCGGCGCGGCAGCGCTCGATCACCGCCGCCAAATCCTCGAGGCGCAGCGGCTCGAGCACGCGGCCCTGGGCGTCGATGCGCTCGCTGACCTCGAAGCGGTGTTTGCGCGGGACGAAGGGCCGCTCCTTCTCGAAGCGGAGATTGTAGAGGTCGGGGCGATTGCCGCGCGCGATCTCCAGCACGTCGCGAAACCCGGCGGTGGTGATCAGCGCTGTTTTCGCCCCTTTGCGCTCGGTGATCGCGTTGATCACGGTGGTGCCGCCATGGACGAAGAAGCCCACTTGCGCCGGATCGATCCGGGCCAGGCGGATGGTATCGATCACGCCCTGGGTCAGATCGCGCGGCGTGGTCAGCGCCTTGGCGACAGCGAGCGCGCCGGTCGCCTCGTCGAAATGGACCAAGTCGGTGAAAGTGCCGCCGATGTCGGAGGCAAGCCGTCCCATCCGTGTCTCCCTGTCGCTCTCCCGCCGCCAACGATTCGGCCGGGGCCGGCGAGCCCGACTTGCCGCCGCCGTGATCTTATGGAACGCGATCTTAGCGCAGTCGCGCGCCGCGTAAAGCGTCGCCGGCCGGCCCTCGAATTATCCGACAATCGCCGGTCTGATAACTTATAACATACTGAAATAACATGATTAATCATAGTTTCACCGCTCTACCGATTAACCCTAATCCTTTACGAGGTCTTAATCCGCAAGGTCGATAATCCTCGGGTAAGGTGCCGCGGCGTGATTTTTCGCACCATCGCCGCGGCGATGGACCACGACAAGAGGCACCAACATGGCCGGGAATGGTGCGTTGCCTACCGCCAGGAGTGGCACGTTCTCCATCAGGGTGCTGGTGGTCGACGATCACGGCACCATGCGGAAGATTATCCGCAGCCTCCTGCACAATGTCGGGATCGACGATGTGACCGAGGCCGCGAACGGCGAAGAAGCCCTCGAGGTGCTGCGCCAGAAGCGGGTTAAAGATCCCGACGTGATCATTTGCGACCTGCATATGGACAAGATGGACGGCACGGAGTTCTGCAATCTCGCCCGCCGGGACGAGAATATTCGCAAGCGGGCCATCCCGGTCCTGATCCTGACCGGGGATGACGATGAGCTGATCCACGATGTCGCGCTCCAGCTCGGCGCCAAGGCGGTGCTGACCAAGCCCATATCGGCACCCGATCTGTTGCGCGAGATCCAGTCGGCGGTGGGCTTCGCCGTCGGCAAGTGTGGGTCCGCGCTGCAACCGCAATAGGCGGAGCGAGGCAAAGCGCGGCCGAGCGCGGGTGAGGAGCTGCAAGGGCCCTCTGGCGCCCGCCAGCGGCCCCGCGCAGAGCCAAGCGGTGGGCCGATAACCTACCCGATAACAGCATGTTAACAGCATTCATCTAATATTGATCCGGTGAGCCCATGGGGCGCGGATGGTCGGCCAAAGACAGTGGAGCCGAGCCGCGTTATTGAGGTGCGGGCCGGGAAATGAGCGAGCAGACAGCCGGCGGCGGCGACCGATACGCGCGCATGACCAAAGCCGCGCTGCTGGAAGAATTGGCGGCCCTCCGGGCGCAGATGGAGAAGGCCGCGGGTCTCGCGGCCGAGCGCGACCGGGCAAGTCGGTCGGCCCACGAGGCGGAATCCCGGCTACGTCTCGTGGCCGATGCCGCGCCGACCGCCACGGCCTATCTGGACGCCGAGCTGCGCTACGGCTTGGTCAACCGGGCCCATGAGGCGCTGTTCGGCGGGCCGGGCCGGGATGCCATCGGCCGTCACGCGCGGGAGGTTCTGGGCGAGCCTACCTTTGCCGCCGCAAAGCCCTATTTCGACAAGGCGCTGGCCGGACATATCGTCACCTTCGAATGGACCTTGCCCGTGGGAGCGGAGAAGCCCCGCGCCCTGCGCAGCACCCTGATTCCGGAGCGTACCGAGAATGGCGGGATCAAGGGCTTTCTGGTTCAGACCTGGGATTCGGCCGCGCCGCGCCAGGCCGCGGCGGCGGGCAGCGAAAGCGACGATCGCCGGCAGGATCTGGTCGATCTGGCGCCGGACCCGATCTGGGTGGGCGTGGACGGCAAGATCGTTTTCGCCAACAGCGCCGCGGTGCGATTGTTCGGCGCCGCCTCCCGTGCCGACCTTGTCGGACGGCCGATCGACGCCTTGGTTCACCCGGACGACCGCGCGCGCGCGGCCGAGCGGCGCCGCACCGCCTATGAGGAGCAGCGGCCCGCCCCGAAAACCGACATGAAGCTCCTCACGCTGGCGGGCGATCTGCTCGAGCTCGAGGTCTCGGCGGTACCCATCGCCTACGAGGGCAGGCCGGCGATCCTAGTCGTCGGACGCGACGTCGCCGAGCGGAAGGCGGCCGAAGGGCGCTTTCGGACCCTCCTGGAATCCGCCCCCGACGCCATGGTGCTGGCCGACCGGAACGGCGACATCCTGCTTGTCAACGCCCAAACGGAAGCGCTCTTCGGCTATCGGCGGGACGAATTGCTGGGCCAGAGCGTCGAACGGCTGGTGCCTGTCCGCTATCAGGGGCTGCACGCCAAGCAACGCCAGACCTTTGCCGCCAAACCGAAATTCCGCTCCATGGCAAGCCGCCCCGAATTGCTGGGCCTGACCAAGGACGGCCGGGAATTTCCGGTCGAGATCAGCCTGAGCCCCATCGAGATCGACGGCGAAACGGTGATCAGCGCGTCGGTGCGGGATGTCACCGAGCGCAACCACGCCGAGGCGGCCGCACGGGAAAGCGAAGCGCGCTTCCAGACCGTCTTCGAGCGCGCCGGGGTCGGCATTGGCCTGTTCGACGAGCAAGGCTCGCCCCAGATCGTCAATCCGGCCTTCGAGCGGATGCTGGGCTACAGCGCCGCTGAGCTCCGCACCATGACCTTCAAGGACTATACCCACCCCGACGACATCGGCACCAACCTGGCCCTTCGCGAACGAGCGCTCGAGGCCGAGCACGACAGTTACCAAATGGAAAAACGTTACATCCGCAAGGGTGGCGCGACGATCTGGGTGCATCTGACGGTTACGTTTCTGCGCGGCACCGGCGACATGCCGCACTACGCGGTGACGATGGTCGAGGATATTACCGAGCGTAAGCACGCGGAGGCCGAGCTGCACGCCGCGCGGGAGCGGGCGGAACAGGCCAACCAGGTGAAATCGGAATTTCTCTCCAACATGAGCCACGAGCTGCGCACGCCGCTGAACGCGATTATCGGCTTCTCCGAGATCATCAAGACGCAAATGCTGGGCGAGGTCGGCAACGCCGAGTATCTGGATTACGCCAAGCACATTCACCAATCGGGGCAGCGATTGTTGGACGTGATCAACGACATTCTGGAGCTGTCGCGCCTGGACGCGGGCAAGCGGACGCTCAACGAAGCGCCGGTGGACATGGCCGGGGTAGCGCTGAAGTGCCTGTTGCTGATCAAGGAGCGGGCGATGGGTGCCGGCGTCGGGCTCGAAAACCACCTGGCGGGCGATTTGCCGCGGCTGCGTTGCGACGAGCGCCGCTTGCGGCAGGTCCTGCTCAATTTGCTGGCCAACGCGGTTACCTTTACGCCCGCGGGCGGGCGAGTTTGGCTGGAGGCCTCGGCCGATCGCGAGCGGGGCTTCGTGGTGACGGTCTCGGACACGGGTATCGGCATGGCGGCCGACGACATCCCGCGGGCGTTGGAGCGCTTCGGCCAGATCGACAGCGGCCTCACCCGCCAACATGAAGGCGCCGGTCTCGGCTTGCCGCTGAGCAAGAATTTGGTCGAGTTGCATGGCGGACGGCTCGAGATCGAGAGCACGCCGGGTGCCGGTACCTGCGTCACCATCACCTTCCCGCCCGAGCGCATCGTCGCGCGCGCCGTACGTAAGACAGCGGCGCCCGTGCAACATCCGGAGAGAAAGCAGCGCGCCTCCGCCTAACCGGGCCTAAGGCGGCGCTGGACAAGCGCCGCGCGCCGTTGTCGAATATCGGTCAAAGGGCCATGCCCCGCGCCGGGGCCAACGAGCCCCTAGTGTCCCGATTCCGAAATTCGTTGCATCGAATTTCGGATCGAAGGGACACTAACTATTTGAATCTAGTGTGATTCAGCTTCCGAAATTCGCCACATCTAATGCGACGAATTTCGGAACCATCACACTAGGAGCACGGGGAGACGACGGATGATCTTGCTGACGGGAGCCACCGGTGTGGTGGGCCAAGAGCTGGCCGCGCAGCTGTTGGCCAAAGGCGCGCCGTTTCGCGCCATGGTGCGCGATTTGGCGCGCGGCGCGGCGATCCTGGGGCCGGACGTCGAGCTGGTTTACGGTGATTTCAGCCGACCCGAAAGCCTGGCGCCCGCGATGGCGGGCATCGAGCGGCTCTATCTGCTTTGCGTCGCCGCCCCGGCCATGGTCGAGCTGGAGATCGGCGCCGTGCAGGCGGCGCGCGAGGCCGGGATCGCGCATATCGTCAAGATGTCGGCGATTCGCGCCGCCCCCGACGCGCCGACCGCGATCCGCCGCTGGCACGGCCTGATCGAGAAAGAGATCGAAGACGCGGG
>JAUVWK010000327.1 GCA_030604165.1 Alphaproteobacteria bacterium
CAACGGATAACATGACAGGCATACTCCAACAGCTCGATGGCAACGCACAGGACACCGTCCCGATCCCTCGCGGGGACCGGGTCGATAATTCGACCCGTGCTAAGTCGAGCGTTTGGAGGCACTGTCATGGCGCTATTTGTACCAAGCCGAGAGCGCCCGATCAAGGCGTGAGCAACGCCTCTACCCCGCCTGCGCCGCGCCGGATATGGCCTGTCACGGCTGGAGCAACGCCATAAGAGGGGCAGACGCAAACGCCGCAAGGGTCCATAATGGCGTCAACGAAAGGGTATGAACCGATGTCAGACTCGTTGAGTTCAGCTCTGGAAATTCTTGTCTACGTCGCCATGGCGGGCGTCGTCGTGGTGCTGTTCTTGGGCCTTGGCTCGATGTATTCGGGCAGCAAACGGCAGAGGAACAAGAGCAACGTGTTCATGCGCTGGCGCGTCGGCCTGCAAGCGCTCGCGATCGCGCTACTGGCCGTCTTGGTGTTCGTGGTCAAGAGCTAGTGGGTCCCTATCTAGAGGCCATTGAACATCGGCCCCGGGTCGACGCAGTGTCGTGGTCCGCCTGACGAAAATCTACACCCGGGGCGGCGACAACGGCGAAACCTCGCTTGGCGATGGTACGCGCGTCGCCAAACACGATCCGCGCGTGGCCGCGTACGGCACCGTGGACGAAGCCAACGCCGCGCTCGGCATCGCGCGGCTCCATGCCGAGGGCGAGGCCGACGCCATGCTCGGCCGGATTCAGAACGACCTCTTCGATCTCGGCGCCGACTTGTGCAATCCGCAGCAGGAGGCGCCGGCGCTGCGCCTCGCGCAAACGCAAATCGACCGCCTCGAGCGCGAGATCGACGCCATGAACGCCAAGCTGGAGCCGCTCGAGTCCTTCATTCTGCCAGGCGGCACGCCGGCCGCCGCCCAGCTCCATTTGGCCCGCGCCATTGTCAGGCGGGCCGAGCGCCTGAGCACGGCGCTCGCGGTCCGCGAGCCGCTCAATCCGCTCGCCGTTACCTACCTCAACCGGCTCTCCGACCACCTCTTCGTGCTGGGTCGCCAGCTCAACGACAACGGCGCGCGCGACGTGCTTTGGACACCGGGCGCCAACCGCTAGAACGTCTGCCGTTCAAGCGCTACCGGCGTTGACTCGCGCTAGGCGCGGACATAATGTGCGCCGGCGAATTTGCCTGTGCGACGGGCCGATTCGCCGTCGTCGCCGCGCCGCTCGGGAGCCCTGCGCCAGATGAAAATACTGGTCGCCATCAAACGAACCATCGACGCCAACGTCAAGATTCGGGTCAAGGCCGACCAAACCGGCGTCGAGACCGCGAACGTAAAGATGGCCATGAACCCGTTTTGCGAAATCGCGATCGAGGAGGCGGTGCGGCTCAGGGAAGCCGGCACGGCGAGCGAGGTGGTGGCGGTTTCGGCGGGGCCGGCCCATGTTCAGGAGACGCTGCGGACCGCGCTCGCGATGGGTGCCGACCGCGCGGTTCATGTCGAGACCGAGGCCGAACTACAGTCGCTTGGCGTTGCCAAGATCCTGAAGGCAGTGGTCGAACAGGAAACGCCGACGTTGGTGCTGCTCGGCAAACAGGCGATCGACGACGACTCCAGCCAAACCGGGCAGATGCTGGCCGCGCTCATGGGCTGGCCACAGGCCACCTTCGCGTCGAAGATCGTTCTCGCCGAGGGCGAGGCCGATGTCACGCGCGAGGTGGACGGTGGGCTCGAGACGATTCGGATCAAGCTGCCGGCCGTGATCACCGTCGATCTGCGCCTCAACGAACCGCGCTACGCCTCGCTCCCCAACATCATGAAAGCCAAGAAAAAGCCGATCGACGTGAAAACCGTGGACGAGCTGGCTGTCGATGTGGCGCCGCGCCTCAAGATCCTCAAGGTGGAGGAGCCGCCGAAGCGTCAGGCCGGCGTCAAGGTGGAAAGCGTCGCCGCGTTGGTGGAAAAGCTGCGCAACGAAGCCAAGGTGATCTGAGTGAGCGCGCTGGTCATTGCCGAGCACGACAACGCGACGCTGAGCGGCGCCACGTTGCACGCGGTGACCGCCGCGGGCGCGTGCGGCGCGGCGGTGCATGTCTTGGTGGCGGGCGCCGGCTCGGGCGCGGTGGCGGACGCCGCGGCCAAGGTGGCGGGCGTGAGCAAGGTGCTGCACGCCGACGATGCGGCCTATGAGCACGCGCTGGCCGAAAACCTGGCGCCGCTCGTGGTCGGCTTGGCCGACGGCTACAGCCACCTGCTGGCGACGGCGACGACCTTCGGCAAGAACTTGATGCCGCGTGTCGCCGCGCTTTTGGATGTGGCGCAGCTTTCCGACATCTCGGAGGTGGTCTCGGACGATACCTTCGTGCGCCCCACCTATGCCGGCAATGCCATGACCACGGTGCAAAGCAGCGACGCAATAAAAGCGATCACGGTACGCGGCACCGCCTTCGACGCGGCCGCCGCGGAGGGCGGCAGCGCGGCGGTCGAGGCAGTGGCCGGCGCGGGCGACCAGGGCCTCTCGCATTTCGTCGGCCAGGCGCTGAGCAGCTCGGACCGGCCCGAGCTGACCAGCGCGAGCATCGTCATATCCGGCGGCCGCGGCATGCAAAGCGGCGAGAACTTTCCGCTGATCGAGGCGATAGCCGACCGCTTGGGAGCCGCCATCGGCGCCTCGCGCGCCGCGGTCGACGCGGGCTATGTGCCCAACGACTACCAGGTCGGTCAGACCGGCAAGGTGGTGGCGCCCGATCTCTACATCGCGGTCGGCATATCCGGCGCCATCCAGCACTTGGCCGGCATGAAGGATAGCAAGGTGATCGTCGCCATCAATAAGGACGAAGAGGCGCCGATCTTCCAAGTGGCGGACTACGGCCTGGTCGCCGATCTGTTCAAGGCTCTGCCCGAACTCGCTGACGAGCTCGACAAGCAGGGCGTTTCGAAAAGCTGACCGTGCCCTCCGCGGTCGCCCCGTATCCTCAAGGGACAGGCGCGCCATGATCGAAAAAATCGGCATTATCGGCGCCGGACAGATGGGCAGCGGCATCGCCCACGTCTTCGCCCTGAGCGGATTCGACGTCACGCTGATCGACCTTTCGCAGGAACAGCTCGATAGCGCGCTCGAGAACATCGAGCGAAATCTGGGCCGCCAAGTCAGCAAGGGCCGGATCGAAGCCGGCGTCAGGGACGCCGCGGTTCAACGCATCCACCTCCAAACCGGGCTCGAGGCACTGAAGGCCGCCGACCTGGTGATCGAAGCGGCGGCGGAAGACGAGGCGGTCAAGAAAGAGATTTTCAAGAGCCTCAGGGATCTGCTCAAGCCCGAGACGATCTTGTGTACCAATACTTCGTCGATCTCGGTCACCCGGCTGGCCGCGAGCACCGACCGGCCGGGCCAGTTCATGGGCATGCATTTCATGAATCCCGCGCCCATGATGGAACTGGTCGAGCTGGTGCGCGGCATCGCCACCGAGCAGGAGACCTATCGGGCGATCCGCGACGTCACGCTCAAGCTGAACAAGACCCCGGTCATGGCGGAGGACTTTCCGGCCTTTATCGTGAACCGGATCCTGCTGCCCATGATCAACGAGGCGATCTATGTGCTGTATGAGGGCGTGGGCACGGTGGAGGCGATCGACACCGGCATGAAGCTCGGCGCCCACCACCCCATGGGGCCGCTGGAACTGGCGGATTTCATTGGCCTGGACACCTGCCACGCCATCATGCAGGTGCTTTACGAGGGCCTCGCCGACAGCAAATACAGGCCCTGCCCGCTGCTCGCCAAATATGTCGAGGCCGGCTGGCTCGGGCGCAAGGCGGGCAAGGGGTTCTACGACTACTCGGGCGAGACGCCGGTACCGACGCGCTAGCGGGGGTTCCATTTTTGCTCACGGTAGCGGACCTGACGGTCCGCACCTGCGCAAGCGCGCCGGATAACCGGCGGGCCGCGGTCGCGGCCTTAAGCGATTCCAGACGGTTGTGATTTGCGCCAGCGGGTTCCGTTCAAGCCGCTCCGGCCCGCTCTGCGCTACATGTTGTGCTCGCGGTATACGATGCCGTTGGCGACCTGAAGCTCCCTGACATAACGCACGATGGCGGCGACCTCTTTTTCGCTGAC
>JAUVWK010000163.1 GCA_030604165.1 Alphaproteobacteria bacterium
ACCGGGGACGTGGCGGCCGATTGGGCGGCGGCCGAAGCGCGCACCGGCGCGCGGCATTTGGCCCGGCCCGCGCTACGCGCCGAAGTGCCCTCGCCGTTCGATTACGCGGCGCAGACCCGCGTGCTGGTGATCGCCGATGTGCGCAAGAACGACGCCGAGCGTGTGGCCGCGGCCTATCGCGAGCTGTTTCTCGCCGCCGGCGGCGGCGCGCTCGGCCTATTCACCGCGATCTCCCGCTTGCGCGCCGTCCATCGGCGCATAACCAGTGCGCTGGACGAGGCCGGTGTTTCGCTCTGGGCCCAGCACGTGGATGCGCTCGACACCACGACGCTGGTCGACATTTTTCGCGCCGAGCCCGATTGCTGTCTGCTTGGCACCGACGCCGTGCGGGACGGGGTCGATGTGCCGGGCGAGAGTCTGCGCTTGATCGTCTTCGACCGCGTGCCCTGGCCACGGCCCAATATCCTGCACAAAGCGCGCCGCGCGGTCTTCGGCGGCACCGCCTACGACGACATGCTGACCCGGCTTCGGCTTAAGCAGGCCTACGGCCGCCTGATACGCCGCGCCGACGACCAGGGCGTTTTCGTGCTTCTGGATGCGGCGCTGCCGAGCCGATTGCACGGCGCCTTTCCGCCGGGCGTGGCGGTGGCGCGTGTCGGCTTGCACGACGCCGTCGCCGAGGTGCGGGCCTTTCTGGGCCGGAGCGGCTGACGCGCCCCTTGCGGGGGCCGGCAATATCCCCTATCAGTGCTGCGCCTTGGATCACTAGGGCCAAGAAAACGAGCGCAGCCGGTGAGATGCGGCCGCCGATTGAGGAATTTTATGGCGCAGCAAGCGACGAAACAGCCAGGGTCGATCAATCATCAGACGGCGCTGATCTATACCATGGTCCTGGTTTCGGCCGCCGACCGCGACATGACCGACGCCGAGCTGTCCATGATCGGCCAGGAGGTCCAAAAGCTGCCGGTCTTTCGCGATTACGACGCGGCCGACCTGCCGGCGGAGGCCGCTAAATGCGCCGAGTATCTGAGCCAGGACGACGGGCTCGACACGCTGCTCGGCCTCATCGCGACGGCCCTGCCCGGAATGCTCAAGGAGACCGCCTATGCGCTGGCGTGCGACATCGCCGTGGCCGACGGCAAGCCGTCGCAGGAGGAAATCCGGCTGTTGGAAATGCTGCGCCATGCCTTGAAGCTCGACCCGCGGGCCGCGGCCGCGATCGAGCGCGCCGCGCGCGCCCGCAACGCCACTCTTTAGAGTGTTTTCCACTCGCGTGGAATCGCACCGGCCCGCTCCCCCTCCCGGCCAGCCATGGCAGTGTACACTTGCGGGTGGCCGCGAGGGCGAGCGGGCCGGTGCCGTCTAATCGGATACCGCGCTAGTCGCCCGATTCGGAGGACGCTTTGTCGTCCGAGCGGGCCGCTTGGCCAAGCGTCTCGCGCCGGCCGAAGAGCCGCTCTATTCGTTGCCAGCCCTTTTCGATCGCTCCGGCCAGGCCCTCCGGCAGGAACACCATGAACAGCAACACGACGACGCCGAGGCCGACATTGCGCCAATCGGAGACTTCCTTGAACACCTCGTCCGCCGCCATCAGCAGGAAGGCGCCCAGGAGTGGCCCCCAAAGTCGGCCGATGCCACCCACCACGAGCATGGAGATGATGAAGAGCAGGAGCGGAAAGGAGATCATATCGGTGCCCACCGCGCCGAAATGGGCGGCATAGAAGCCACCGGCGACGGCGGTCAGAAAGGCCGAGAGCGCGAACACCAAGAGCTGGTACTTGAATTGGCTGATGCCGCGCGAGCGCGCCAGTTCCTCATTGTCGCGCAGCGCCTTGAAGGCGAGGCCGATGCGGCTGTGGCTGATGACGAAGGCGACGACCAGACCGACCACCAGCAGCGCCAGCATGGTGTAGTAATCGCCGATGATCCAGTCGCGCCCACCCAGCACCGAGCGCCAGCCGAAGCTGCCGAAGCTGCCGAGACCCTGGGCCCCGCCGGTCAGCGAGACGCAAGTGGCCGGATTGAGCACCTTGTTGAGCGAGCTGCACATGGAATCCGTCTGGATCAAGACAAACATCACCTGTGAGACGGCGAGCGTGAGCAGCGCGACATAAATCCCGCGCAGGCGCAAACAAGCGACGCCAATCAGGAGGCTGAAAAAGACGCCGCCGAGTCCCGCGAGCGGGAAGGTGTACCAAAGGCTCCAATCCAAATAGCGGCCCAGCATCGCGGTGATGTAGGCGCCCAAAGCGAAGATGGCGACCTGGGCCAGGGAAAAGATGCCGGCCATGCCAAAGACCAGATTCCATTGGCTGACCACGGTGGCATAGCAGAACATCAGGAGCGCGCTGGCGATCAGATAGCGCGGCGGATGGAGCCACGGATAGGCGATCGCAATCCCGAGCAGGAGGGCAAAAATAATGTAGTCGCGTCTTTTCATTGCCGGGCCACCGTGGAGCGCCCGAAGATACCCGCCGGCTTCCAGATGAGCGCCAGAATAACGAGGATGAGAATCGCCGCGAAGCCGTACTTATCGGCGATCAAGACCTTGACGGCCGCTTCGACCATGCCGACGAGCAGCGCCGCATAAAGCGCGCCGGTGATATTTCCCAGACCCGCCAGCACGATGACGATAAAGGCCTTGAGCATGGGATCGCCGCCCATGAGCGGATGCACGTCCTTGAACGAGCTCAGCATGATGCCGGAGACCGCCGCGAGCCCGCTGCCCAGCGCCAGCACCATGACGTAGATGCGGCGCACCGGCACGCCCACGAGCCGCGCCGCGTCGCGATTTTGCGCCACCGCGCGCACCGCGCGCCCCGCCGTGGTGCGCGATAGGAAAAGGCCCACCAAGACGATCAGAACGATCGCCCCGGCCCAGACCACAAGCCGCTGATAGCTGACCGGCACGTCGGCGACCATGAACGATTTGGCGCCCAGGGAAAGCGGCTGCGAGTAGGGTGCGGTGCGGAAAAGCTCGCGCAGGAATTTCAACAAGCCGGCTTCGAGGGCCATGCCGAGGCCGAAGGTCGCGATGATGATCGTGACCTCGAAATTCTTCTGCTTCAGCATCCAGTGGGCCGAGATGAAATAGGCGATGACCCCGACCACGGCGCCGCAAACCAGCGCGAACGGCGCGGCCAGGACCAGGGGCATGCCCATATACTCGGCCCACAGCAGGGCGAAATAGGCGCCCAGCGTCATGATGATGCCGTGGCTCATATTGAGCATGTTGAAGGCGCCCCAGACCAGCGCGAGGCCGACCGCCGCCAAGGCATACATGGCGCCGAAGGTGAGGCCACTGACGATGATCTGAATAAAGTAATTCATGGTACTAGGTTCCGAATCGCGTGCCGTGGCGAGCCGCCGATACGGTCATCCCCCCAAATAGGTTTCGAGAATCTGTTGCTGCGAGTCCAGCTCATGGCCATCGCCCGCCCAGACGATCTGACCCGTGTCCAGCAAGTGAATCCGATCGGCCAGCTCGATGATTCGGTCCGCGTTCTCCTCGACCAGCAGGATGGTGCGGCCTTGCGCCTTGAGGTCGTTGATCACCTCGTAGATTTGATCGATGACGATCGGGGCGAGGCCGAGCGACGGCTCGTCGAACATCAGGATGCGGCCGCCCGAGAGCAGGCCGCGGCCGATCGCCAGCATGCGGCGCTCGCCGCCGGAAAGCGTGCGCGCGAGCTGTGTCGTTCTTTCTTTCAAGCGGGGCAGGAGCGTGTAGATACGTTCGACATTCTCGTCGAACTTCGCCCGGGCGACCGGCAAATAGGCCCCCATCTTGAGATTGTCGTAAACCGACATCTCGGGAAACAGCATGTCGCCCTGCGGGATCATCACGATGCCGCGCGCCACCAGCTTATCGGCCTCCAGCCCGTCGATCCGCTTGCCGGCGAATTCGATGCGGCCCTTGGACGGTTTCATCAAGCCCGATATGCAGCGCAGCAGGGTGGTCTTGCCGTGGCCGTTCGGGCCGAGCAGGGTGATCAGCGCGCCCTCCGGCACATCGAGGGAAATGTCCCTGAGGACGATCTGGCCTTCGTAGCCGGCATGGAGCCCGTCGATGCGCAGCAGCGGCTCAGTCATTTCCGCCCCGCTCGGCCAGCATGTGTTGCAAGCGCTTGGCGGTGCCCTTGCCGAGATAGACTTCCACCACGCGCTGGTCACTCAACAGGCCCTGGGGGTCGCCCTCATAGATCTTCTCGCCGTGATGCATGATCACCACGCGCTTCGAGATCTGGAGCAGGAACCGCATCACGTGTTCGATCAATATGATCGTCATGCCGGCATCGACCAGGCCGCTCACGATCTCCATGACGTCGTCGACCTCATGGGGGTTGAGCCCGCCAACCGGCTCGTCGATCAGCAGCAGCTTCGGCTCGGTGGCCACGGCGCCCGCCAGCATGACGAGCTTACGATCCAGAACCGGCAGGCTGCGGACAATCAGATGCGCCTTGTCCTGGAGCCCGCACAGTTCCAGGGCGCGCCCGACGCGCTGGTGCATCGAACGCGAATAGCGCAGCCGCGGAATGCCTTTGTCGCCTTGGCCGAACGCCGCGCCCACTAGAATATTTTCGCGGATCGACATGGAATCGAAGCCCGCGTTGAGCTGATAGGTGCGGGCGATTCCGCGATGACAAATGATATCCGGCGCCGTGTGGGCGATGTTTTCGCCGTCGAGTCGAATATCGCCGCTGGTGGCCGGATTGATGCCGGAAACGACATCGAGAAAGGTTGTCTTGCCGGCGCCGTTGGGCCCGCCGATGCCGACCACGTCGCCGCTGTGAACGTCTAGATCGAAGTCGCTAACCGCTGCCAGCGCGCCGAAATACTTACTTACGTTCCGGCACGCCAGCAGCGGTTGCGTTCCCTCGCCTGACATCGGTCAGTCAGGTTTTGCTAGGGTCGTATCGTTGGTCGCTTTTACCGATCGCTTACGAACTGAGCCATGGCGGCGTCATCCATTCGCCCGCCGCATAGGGCTCCGGAGCGATGTGCATAACGTCCTTGGTCCAATCCTGGCACTGCATGATGATCGTCGGCATGCCGAGCGACGGATCCTTCGTCTCCGCCGGATAGGGCGTTGCCGCCTGACCCCACATGAAGCGGATCGTTCCCACGACACCGCGATAGATCGAGCTGCGAATGAAATCGCAAACCTTCTTGTTCTGCTCGATGCCGTCATAGGGCTCGCCCGTGCCGTTGGCGCGGCAGGCCGCGATGGCCCAGAGGTAGACCGAGTCGTAGGTCTGCCCGGCGACCATGGGCGTCGTATCCTGGCCCCAACGATCGCGCACGACCTTGGTGAACGCGTTGCCGATATCGTCCTGCAACGTGCCGATCGTGGTCGAGCAGAACACGCCGTGGCCGGTGTCCTTGACGATGTCGAGGAAGGCCCTGAGCTGCAGCGCGTACTGCACGTAGAGCAGGCTGTTGGTCGGACTTTCGGCGAAGCCGGTCACCAGGCCCGTCTGATCCGACGGCACGCCGTGGGTGGTGGCGACGAGCGCTGGATTGAGCTCGCGCACACGCACCAGCGCGGGCCCCCAGTCGTCCACCGGTTGGGTCACGACATCGTCGATGGCCAGCTCCCAGCCGAACTTCGGCGCCGTGTCGCGAATGCCGCTCGCGATCGTGATGGCGTAATCGATGCTGCCCGAGAGCAGCGCGATCTTGTTGTTCGGCCGTGTCCACTTGCCGGTCCGCTCGAGTTCGTCCAGGAAGTAGATCAGGCCCGGGCCGTAGTAGTACTCGGACGGGTCGTCCTGGAAGATGTTATAGTAGCGGTCCATGTTGTCGCGCACCGCGAACTGGTGGCCGTACTGCGTATTATCGTGGATGTAGGGGATGCCCGCGTCCGCGACCGTGTCGTATTCAGCCCGCACCGACGGCGAATTGTAGCCGTTGATGATGGCGTGCACGGCCTTGCGGTCGATCAGGCGGCGCGCCGCCGAGGTCACCGTCTCCGCCGTGATGCCCTTGGTATCCTCGAAATGGAGCTCGATGGGCCGACCCAGGATGCCGCCCGCCGCGTTGATTTCCTCGACCGCGAGCGTCAGGCCGATTTCGAAGTTGCGCGCGTCGTCCGCGCCCCAACCCGTATAGGGCAGCATGGCGCCCACCGGGATCGGATCGCCCGCCGCCTTGGCGCCGTTGTTGAGCGCGGTCAGCGTACTGGCGCCGGCAACGCCCACGGCGCCGATCGCCACGGAGCCGGCCGTCGACATGAAGCCGCGCCGCGTCGGATTGAGCGCGTCGAGCCCACCGGTCTCTTTCATCTCAGCGTCGAAACGCTGCTTCTTGGTTTGCTTTTTCTTAAAGATCGGAATCATCGCAGGCCTCCCTTGTCCGTTGCCTCCGCCTGGCCGCGATTTCGCGTGCATTTGGCGGGGTGCCATTCAGAAACATCCTAGCCCTGCACGTCATGGCCGC
>JAUVWK010000440.1 GCA_030604165.1 Alphaproteobacteria bacterium
CGGAGCTTGAGTGCAAGACCGCCGGGCTTCCGGCTCAGGCACTGTATGGCCGGGCGCTCATGCGGGTCGCGGGGGCCGCGCGGGCGCAGGGCGGCGCGGCGGCTTAATCATTCCCCGCCCGCCTGGGCTCGCGCCCGCGGTCGGCGGCGTTTTCTGTTCAGTTTCAATGCCGTGGGGAAGCGTCGCGTCAACGCAGACGGTTCAAAAGCTCATCGAGCTGTTCCAGAGATTCGTAACGAAACGTGACACTGCCGCTTTCGCCGCTCGTGCGAATTGCGACCTTCAAGCCCAGTCGAACGCTCAGATTCTCTTCAAGGGCGCGGATATTGGGGTCCGCCGCCGCTTGGGTCGCGGCCCGGCGCGGTTTGTCGGGTGACTGAGCCAGATGCTCGGCCTGGCGCACATTCAGGCCGCGCGCGACGATTTTTTGCGCCAGTGCGACCGGATCCGGCGTGTTGAGCAAGGCTCGGGCATGACCCATGGTGAGGTCGCCGTGCTCGACCATTGCCTTGACGGGATCGGGCAGGCCAAGCAATCGAATCATGTTCGCCACGTGGCTTCTGCTCTTGCCGAGCGCTTGCGCCACGATCTCTTGCGTATGGCCAAACTCGTCGATCAACCGTTGATACGCCGCCGCCTCTTCGAGGGCGTTGAGGTCCTGGCGCTGGAGGTTTTCGACCAAGGCAATTTCCAGCGCCTGGTGGTCGTTAATCCAGCGTACGGCCACTGGTATGTCGTGCAATCCGGCCCGTTGGGCGGCGCGCCAACGGCGTTCGCCCGCAATGATCTCGTAGCCGGCCTGACCGCTCGGCGCGGGGCGAACCAAAAGCGGTTGCACCACACCGTTTTGCCGGATGGAGGCGGCCAAGCTATCGAGCTCGGCCTCGTCGAAATTGCGCCGCGGCTGGTATGGATTCGGGCGTAAGAGATCGATGGCAATCGTGTTGTCGGCGATTTGGGATCCTTGGCCGTCGCCCTCGCTCCCAAGGTCTGCTCGCGTCTCGCCCAAGAGCGCGGCCAAGCCCTTGCCGAGCCCACGCGAGCGGACCGGCGGCGCGCCCGAACCTGGCTTTTTTGGCGGCGACGGGCCGTCGGGCTCGTCGGCGCTCACCGGCTTGTCTGCATCGCGCGCTCGCGCCGCAAAACTTCGCCGGCGAGATGCACATAGGCCTGACTTCCGGCGCAATGGAAATCGTGGAGCATCACCGGGCGGCCGAAAGAGGGTGCCTCGGAGACCCGGACATTGCGCGGTATGACAGTGTCATACACTTTGTCGCCGAGGTGAGCCCGCACGTCGGCTGCCACATGATCAGACAACCTGTTGCGTCTGTCATACATAGTTAGCACTACACCTTGTATTTGTAGTGCAGAATTGAAGCTCCTCCGAATGCGCCCGACCGTTCCCATGAGGTGGCTCAAACCCTCGAGCGCATAGAACTCGCATTGCAGTGGGACCAACAGGGCGTCGGCCGCGACCAGGGCATTGATGGTCAACAACCCGAGGGCTGGGGGACAATCGATCAAGATATAATCGTAGATGGCGCGGGCACCGTCCGTTCGCGGCGTCGCCGCGGCAGGCGCCGCCAGGTTCAACGCCTCGCGCAGGCGAAACTCGCGGCGCGGCAGCGGGACCAGTTCGATTTCGGCCCCGGCGAGATCGGGGTTCGACGGTACAATACGAAAATCCGGAATATCCGTGTCTAGGGTCGCCCCGGGTAAATCAACATTGTGCAGCAACAGATCGTAAGAGCCCGGCACCCGACGCTCTTGCTCGATACCAAGGCCTGTGCTGGCGTTTCCTTGCGGGTCGAGGTCGAGGAGCAAGACCCTTTGACCGACGGCAGACAAGGCCGTGCCGAGATTGATCGCCGTGGTCGTCTTGCCCACACCGCCTTTTTGATTGGCGACGGCGATGACCCGCCCTCCCCGCGATTTCGGGAGCGCCAGGACTGAGTCCCTTGGGTGGCCCCATTCAATATGCTGTTTCACGTGAAATCTCCGTCAGCCGCAGGATCGTACCGTCCGGATCGGACACACTCGGAAGGCGTTCGATTTGCATCCGCCAATGGCGCGTCGCCTCGAGGATTTCGTTTTCAACCCGCGCCCCCTTCAACAGTATACAATTTGTGCGGCTCGTTACCATACCAAAAACCAGACCGAGAAATCTGTCCAACGGCGCCACGGCGCGCGCCAAAATGACATCGGCAGGGCCAAGATCACGCTGAGCGCGGCCCTCCGCCTCGATACGGAGGTTCCGCACGGCGGCAGAGGCGGCCGTAAGACGCACCGCTTCTTCGAGAAAGGCGCATTTTTTTCGATTTGCCTCGACCAGCGTCACGCCTCGCACCCCCATAATTGCGAGAACCAGTCCCGGGAGACCGGCGCCACTGCCAATATCGACGATTTTTTGCGCCCGGTCCGGGATCAGACCGATGATCTGGGCAGAATCGAGAATGTGCCTGCGCCAGAGGTCGTCGAGGGAGGCCGAGGAGGTCAGATTAATACGCCGCTGCCAATGTCGGAGCAAATCGGCGTAGCTCTTGAGCCGACCCAGTGTTTCACGTGAAACGCCGGTGTCTCGCAGAAACGCCTCGGGCCCGTAACTTCCGTCTCCCGACTCGCCGACCGGCGCCCTAGGCATCCGCAGCTGCGGCCCGGCCAACCCTGCGCCTCCTGACATGGCCGAGAAGCGCCGTCAATGCCGCGGGTGTCACCCCGGATATCCGCCCGGCCGCACCAAGCGTCGCCGGCCGCGCCTGCGACAGCTTCTCCCGGACCTCTGCTGAAAGGCCTCCCACAACCTCATAATCCACATCATCCGGCAATAACAGTGTCTCATCTCGCCTGAAAGCCTCAATATCCGCCGCCTGGCGCGCCAAATAGCCCGCATAAAGAGCTTCGGTCTCGAAAATCGCCGCCAAATTGCCTCGTAAGCCGTCGAGCTGTGGCCAAATTGCCGCCAACCGGGCCATATCGAGCCCGGGATAGCCCAACAGCGTCGCAGCGTCGCGCACGATCCCGTCCAAATTGATCTCTATTCCTTGGCGCCGCAGCTCGCTTGGGCTCGCCCGCAGCGAAGCCAGCAAGGCCCGCCCCTTGTCCAGCGCCTTTACTTTCGCCGCGAAATGCGCCGCCCGCCTCGAGCCCACGCA
>JAUVWK010000134.1 GCA_030604165.1 Alphaproteobacteria bacterium
CCAGCAAGCTCGCGGCCTGCGCCAGCTTGGCGTGATCGATCGAGGCCCCGGCGCGGGCGAAGCGGGCCACATAGTCGTCGCAAAAAGCGCCGATTGCCGCGTAGGGCTTGTCGGGAAAGCTCATGCTTCGATTCTTCTTCGATTACATTTCAAATAACCAATCAGGTACCGGACTCTCTCATTTTTTGGTTGGACGGTGTCGTGATATATCGAGGTCGCGACACAGGTTCTCGACGGCGCAGACCTCCATCTCACGGCGATATTGACGCGTGTAGGTACTGATGTGTGGCGTCAGAAGAACCTGGGAGTAGTCGCGCAGCGGCCCATGGTACGGCTCCTCGACGAAGGTATCGAACCAGGCACCGCGGAGCCGGCCAGACTCCAGGGCCGCGATCAAGGCCACCTCATCGATGAGCCCGCCACGGGCACTATTGAGCAAAAGCGCGCCCTCCTTGATCAGCGATAGCTCCGAAGCGCCGAGCAACGTCCCGGCGCCGCTCGCGTGGAGCGTTACCACGTCCGCTCGTTGGAGCCCCGCCCGCAACGTGACGAGCTCGACTTTCGTCGTGTCGTCGGCAACGAAGTTCGGCTCCACGACGAGCAGTTGCGCACCGAAAGGCGCCAGCAGCTCGCCCACGCGGCGCCCGATGCGGCCGTATCCGACGATGAGCACCGTCGCGCCACGCAGTCCAAAGCCGATGTTCTTCTCCCACTTGCCGGCATGCATGGCCGCGTTGGCTATTTCAATGCCGCGGCACAGCGCCAACAGGGCGGCGAGCGTCATCTCCGCAACGGCTTCCGCCGGCGCATCGGGAGTATTGGAAACCTTGATCCCAAGCTCCGCCGCGGCTTCGAGATCGACGTTGTCCATCCCAATGCCCACTCGCGCCACCGCCTTGAGCCCCTTGGCGCGCGACAATACCGCTCGGTTGAGTGGCTCCAACCCAGCGATCAAGCCCTCGACACCTTCGAGGTGGGCATTGATTTCGTCCTCGGTGAGGCGCCGTCCGTAGGGGTTGGGAACGACCTCGACGCCGCGCGCGTCGAGCATCCGCGCCGGTGTGTCGTCCTCGGCGGCGAAGGAGGAAGGTCCAATGGCGATTCTCATGCTCGCCTCGTGTGGCTGCGTGATACGTCCCTCGGTGCTCGGGCTTTAGATCACCCCCGCGCCCGTGTGGCGCGCTGTCGCGTTGCCTGCTCGGCCTTGAACTGCTCGTCGGCCTCGTAAATCGCGTGGACCATACGCATCGACTCATAGGCGTCCTCCGAGGTGCCGTGCTGAACGCGACGGCCCCTGCGGATGCAATCGACGAATTCAGCGAGCTCCAGCTCCCAAGATGGGTCAGTGTTGAAAAAGCTGGTTTCCTCCGGTGGATTCCCTGTGGTGAAGCCTTTGCCTTGCCGCCTGCGCGCATGCGAAATCGTTTCGTCGCGATAGCTGCGAGACGTCGATGGCATCCCGTCCTCCTTGAGATAACCGTCCGCCATGTAAATCTCGAGGGTGAAGAGGTGTTTCCACTGCGTGAACGAGCTATGAAGCATAGCGACGCGTCCGCCCTCGTCCCGTAGCAGGGCAAAGGCATTGTCCTCCATCGAGATATTCTTCCAAAACGCCGTGCTGCACATGCTCTTGATTTCGACGAAGTTGCCGCAGAAGAAGCGAAACAGGTCGAGCATGTGAATGCCTTGGTCCAATAAGATTCCACCCCCTGCGAGCCACGGATCATTGCGCCATTCTTCGGTGTTCGCTTGGCTGTCGCCTTTGCCGTAGACGCCGCGCAGCCAGAGAATCCCGCCATATTGCTGGCTGTCGACGATCCGCTTCGCCTCCTGGATGCCCAAGTGGTAGCGGTGGTTGAAACCGAACTTGAGGGTGAGAGACGGATTGCGCCGCTCGGCCGCGATGATCCGCTCGACGTCGTCCAGGTCGCGCCCGGGTGGCTTTTCGCAAAACACGTGCTTACCGGCATCGAGTGCCGCCACCACAACGTCGGGAGCGAAGCGGTTTGGCGTGCAGACGAACACGGCGTCGACGTCGGACCGGATCACCTCTTCGTAGTCGTTGTAAAGCTGCATACCTCCCACGTGATGCGTGGGCGGATTCGGGTCCGTACCCGCGACCGCCACAGTTTCTTCGTTGTCTCGAATGGTATGGATACGAATTCCACCCATTTTTCCGAGGCCAACAACGCCGATGCGCAAGGGTTCAGCCATTGGCGTTCAGTGGGCCAACCGGCGGCCGCGCTTGAAGGTAAGGTAGCTGCTCGCGATGTGGCCCAAGCATCCGAAGATATCCTCCGCCGGGCCGAACTCGTCCGGCGTCGTCGGAAGGTGGATCGCGAATTGAGCGTGTTTGGCGAGCCAGCCTCCATCGAAGGCGCAGATGCCAACGCTCACGGCCTCATTTGCGTTGGCGTACTCGAGCGCTTTGACGATGTTCTTGCTCGTGCCGCTTACCGAAAAGGCGACGACGACGTCGCCCGGCAGGAGAAGCTGCTGCAACTGGCGCACGAAAATGCTCTCGTAGCCGACGTCGTTGGCGATGGCGGTGATTGAAGGCACATTATCCGTAAGAGAGTAGGCCCGAATCTTCGCCGCGCCTTCGGCGTAGCTGTTGGCACACAGTTCATTGACGATCTGTGAAGCGGTCGCCGCGCTGCCACCATTTCCGATCAGATAGATGGCGTTGTTGCGCGCCACGGCTTGTTCCAAAATATGGATGAAATCGGCGACCTTGCTGGCGTCGAGCGCCTGATACAGCTCCACCATTCGAGCCAGCACGCCTTCGACATACTGCCGCGGGTCACGCGCCTCGGCGAAAAGGCTCTCCAGCTTGTGTTTCGGTAACGTTTCACCCATGATTCCGCTGCCTCTCGTTGCTCTCTCCGCGCCAGGAGCAGAGATATTTACCAGGGGCCGGAGCGGGTCAGAGAATGCTTGAACCGACCGTCGCATGGTGAATTACTCTGTAAGACGCTGCCCGAGCTTATGTCGCTAGGGGCCCAAATAGAAATGGCAAATAAAGGGTAATAAAAGCTCGATAGAGGTACACCGTCGCTGAATAGCAAGCCAAAAAGATATCGTAATATTGGATACTGGCGCCTATCCGACGAGGAGGCGTTCGTGAGAGAGAACACACTGAGAGGAATTTGGGCCCGTGGGGGCGCAGTGGTTAACGGCTGGCTCTCCATCCCCAGCTCGTTCTCCGCCGAGGTGATGGCCCACCAGGGATTCGATTCTCTGTGTATCGACATGCAGCACGGCGTCGTCGACTACCAGGTCGCGGTGACCATGCTTCAGGCGATCTCGACGACGTCAGTCATCCCGCTCGCCCGAGTGCCGTGGAACGATCCCCCCCGGCTAATGAAGATCCTAGACGCCGGTGCCTACGGGGTGATCTGCCCGATGATCAACAACCGCGCGCAGGCCGAGGCCTTTGTGCGGGCCTGCAAGTACCCGCCATCCGGATCCCGGAGCTTCGGGCCGATTCGAGCGAAGTACTATAGCGGCGCGGATTACCACGAGCACGCCAACCACGAATTGCTCCTCATACCGCAAATCGAGACCGCCGAGGCGCTTGAAAACCTCGACGAGATCCTCGACGTCCCGGGCATCGACGCGGTCTATGTCGGCCCGTCCGACCTGGCCATGGCGCTCGGGAGCCAGCCACGCCTCGGGCAGAACGACGGACCGGTGGTTGAGGCCAAGAAGAGAATTGTCGATACTTGTAACCGCCACGGGGTGCCAGCCGGCATCCACACCCCGTCCGCGGAAGTCGCTCAGAAGATGATCGCCGACGGTTACCGGTTCGTGACGATCGCCAGCGACGACCGCTTCCTGTCCGCCAAGGCCGCCGCCGAAGTTACGGCGCTCAGGCGTGCGCTCGATGGAAGCTAGCGCGTTTCAAGGTTGCACGGAACCGACCCGCTAACAGCAGGCGCTACCATGGCGTCGCCACGCCATGGCTACCGGCGAGCCGCGTCAGGGCGTCGGTCGTTGCCTCGTCGAACTCGACGCCGCCAGCCGCTTCGGTCTGCGCGTGCGCGCGCCATCGCCCTTCGCCAGGGAGCATGACGCCCTCGCAATCGCGGATCGCATCGACCAGAAGCTCCATCCGCTCGTAGAACATGTCCAGCGGCATCAGCACGCCGGTATCGATGGCCACGAAGAAATGCCCGCTATCGCCACCGCGCTCGAAGTCGCGGTACATCGAGCGCACGCCGTGCGAGATGCCAGCGCCGGTCGCGACGCCACAGAGAATCTCGACCATCAGCCCGAGCGCGTAGCCCTTGGGCCCGCCGAGCGGCAGCAGCGCACCCTCGTTCACCTTCGCTGGGTCGGTGATCGGCCGCCCGTCGCGGTCGATCGCGATGCCCTCGGGCAGCGCTTCCCCGAGCTCGGCGGCCTTGGTGATGTCGGAGCCCGCGCTCGCCGCCGTGGCGAGATCGACGATGACACTCTTGCCGTTGCGCCGGGGCGCCGCGAAGGCCAGCGGATTGGTTCCGAGCACGGGTTTTGCGCCACCGTGGGGCGCCACTTTCGGGAACGAGTTGCTCATCGCGAGCCCGAGCATGCCACGCTCGGCGATGCGCTGGACGTAGTACCCGAGGGCGCCGAGGAAGTTGCTGTTACACACGCCGACCGCGGCCGCGCCGACCTTCGCGGCGCGCTCAATCGCCTCGTCCACCGCCACCCGACCGACGTAATGACCCATGCCGTTGTCGCCGTCCACGAGGGCGACCGCCGGCGCGCGGTCATCGATGCGCGGATTGCATGGACACTGGAACAACCCGGCCGACAGACGCTTGCACAGGAGCGGAAGCCGCCACACTCCTTGATTGTGGCGTCCGAACGCGTTGTTCCACACCAGGATGTTCCCGACGTCGCCGGCCTGCACACGGTCGGCGCCGGCGGCGATCAGCACCTCCACCGCGAATGCGGTCAGCCTGTCGAGCGTGATTGCCTGGGTATTGGTGTGTTCGTTCATCGCCGATGCAGAACCTTTTTTTGTTGGCGCGACGCCCCGATTAGGTTAGCCGATATAAGTTTGCAGCGCGCGGGTTTGGCGCCAATTTTTTGGCTGTCGGCCTAACCCGGATCATCCAGGAGATAGCGGAAGGCCGCAGCCGCCATGGAAAACGATACGCCTCTACCTCTCGATCTGCCAGCCGTAGCGCACAAGAAAGTGACGCTTGGTAGGGCCGAGTGGCTGAGCTACCTGCCGCGTAGCAGGCCGATCGAAAAATCCGCAATCCTTGCCGAACCCTCTTCCGAGAAATGGCCCTCCTGGGCCTGGTCGCCGATATATTGTTGCGCCAGCGTTTCAGCGGCCAACGCATCGAGTGCGGGCACCTGACAGGACACGCCCTCCACCCCGCAATATTGGAAAAACAACGCGAGATTCTGTGCCAAAGCATCGGCATTCAGAACCTCATGGTAGACCGGCAGGTAGACAATATGAAAGCGGGCAGCGGGCGCGACATCCCGGATGGCAGCCATTAACCGCACTGATTTGGCCACCTCCTCCGCTTTGAGAAAGAACGCTTTTTCGGACAAGCCGTGCGTCGCGGGCGGGCTGACATATTTTCTGTATAGCGGCCTAAGGACGGAATAGATCGCCAGATTCCAGGCGATTCGTTGGACAACGGACGGCTGCTCGCCACCGCCGCGCAGACGCTGCAGTGGCACGTTGATCGGGCGGTCCAGCGCTTCGCCGAATAGCGGCTTTGCGTACCCTTGGTAGGTTCCTTGGTTGACGCTGCGGGCATCGTTGAAGCCGAAGAAAAACACGATGATGTCGGTCACGTTGTAGGACGGGATTTGCATCCGAGCCCGGAGCAAATATTGACCCGGCGAGTAGCCGCTTACCCCGAGATTGAGAAGTTGGCGTTTGGGAAATGCCTCGTCAATGAGGTTCGCGAACGACTTTTCATAGGGGACGTAATAGCCCTCGACAAAACTGTCGCCGATCAGCGCAATACTGGGCACCTCAGGGTCGGGAGTGCGATCGAAGGCATCCTTGACCACGGGCATGCGGTCGAGGTTGTAATAATTGAAGTGGGCATAATACCCGGACGATCGAAAATAGCGTTCGTGCTTGCGTGGCCACCAGCCCAGCACCGGATGGAACTCGTTGATCGCGAGCCTGGTGAGGCTGCGAGGCCCGGTTGCCTCGATGCCGTACAGGCGCAAGCCAGCCTCTATGATGGCCAGCGAGACCACCAATGATCCAAGGACGACAAGGAGATTAGTCCACCAGCGCCACTTTGGCCGAGATCGCACCATTTCAGCCGCCTCACATTGCCAAAACGCTAGCATGAATGGCCTCTGGCCGGCGAGCGTCGGCAGCGACAGGGAATGGCGCGGCTCCAAGTTAACGTGCCGGCCGAATCCCGCCCCTCCTCGCGCTGACCTTGGCCCCTGCTGACTGCTCTTTCCAGCCGCTGCTGTCCTGGTAGCGCTGCTGTCCTGGTAGCAATGAGATAGCGAGAAGTTCCTGGGACGCCGCGTTGCTCTTGAAGCCGCCGCCTATGCCAACGGAGTAATCCGAAAGGCTGGCGTCGGCCGACTCGGAAGCGCACTGGACGACGGGCGATAAGCCGTCACACGATAAGCGCAAGGCTAGTCTGGGCTTGGGGTCAAGACTGGTCAGGCCCTCTCTCGCGACTCTCAAGACCCCCTACCCCCCCTGGGTCCGAGAGGGGGCCGCCTAACATCGCAGGGTGGAGGTTGTGCGCCCGGCCGATCGGTGCCCAGCGCGGCATACGGGAGAGCCGATAAGGATAAAAAGGCATTCGTCGTGGCAGGAGCTAACGAGCAACTCCAGCGCATTGCGCCGGATCGAGGCGGGCCCTGGGGTTCGCCCGCCAACGCTTTGACCGCGTGGCGGCGCTATGGGCGCCTGCTGCTGCTCGTGTTCGTGCTCGGACTGATTCAAGCCGCACAATGGCTCGGTCTTTTGCCTTTGGTGAATTGATCGCACCAGCCTAGCGACAGGACACCGGCCACACTTCGACAGGCCCACGCTTCGACAGGCTCAGCATGAGGAACGCGCCCTGACCTCGTCCTGAACTTGTCGAAGGGCGAGGCCCGTATTAGAGCAATTCACGATTGCGTGCAATCGCTTAAGGCCGCGACCGCGGCCCGCCGGTTATCCGGCGCGCCGGCGCAGGTGCGGACCGTCAGGTCCGCTGCCGTGAGCATGAAATGGCATCGCTTAAGGCCGCGACCGCGGCCCGCCGGTTATCCGGCGCGCCGGCGCAGGTGCGGACCGTCAGGTCCGC
>JAUVWK010000109.1 GCA_030604165.1 Alphaproteobacteria bacterium
CCTGAAAGCGAAAGCCGCGGCGAGATGGATCGCGACTTATTTCCCAATAATCATCCTGCGATTGCTTCCATTGCCCAATAATACTCTCGAACTCCTGGCGCATCGTGAATGTGTTGTAATAATTGAGATGCTGTTCCTTAGGAAGATTGTCTACAACATAGCGCCCACGATCGATCGAAACAGAGGAGAAATCCGGACCAACCTTAACGCCTAAGCCATCAAGTGCAAAACGAACCTCGCGGGCAAAACAACTGCCCATAGTGAACACGGTGTCACCGGGATTAACTATAGGAAGTGGTTGTATGCTTATTGCCCGATCTGAGAAAAATTTACGCCACCGACTGTTGGTGGACGTTATCTGCGCTGACCGCAACATAAAGACATCCCGTTTAAGTTAGAGGTTGGTGCAACTTGGTGCGCTCAAACCCGAAGCCATGTGCCTCTCCCCCCGAAATTGGGGCATTGCCAAATTGGGGAATCCTCAAGCGACGGATCTTTCCCTTTAGCGACGAGCCGTGCCATTCGGGCTGGTGAGAATTCCTTGGCCGAGATGACCGATTGGAATCCTTCCATCACCACTCGTTTTCTTGAAAGCCCGCGCAATAATTGTCGAGCATCAGCAGGGCTAAACCCAGGTTGTTGTGGGCGTTGGCATAGTCGGACTTCGTGTCGATGACCTTCCCGATCAATTCGGTCGCCCGTCGGGCGTTTCCCTCATGACGCTCGATGACACCGAGAAGGTTCAAAGCCACGACGTTCTTCGGCTCCCAGGAAGGAATTCCCACGTACAACCGCTTGGCTTCGGCCAATCGTCCGGCCCGGTAGTGCGACACCGGCGCTCCGAGCTGGTTATCCGTCGACGCCGATGTGTTAACCTGAGGTATGATCCGTCCGTGGGTTTTTGCGGGCGCGCGTCTTCGTCTTCTGTTCATTTGGAATCGCCACAACGGAGAGGTTCAATTGGAATGTTAGGTCATGGACGGCTCGCAACTTCTGATAGCCCGCCCGCAACCTAGGCGGTGATCAGTAAACGAATTGTTAAGGGAGTATCGACAGGGGTCAGAAGCCCGCCTGGAATGCCGTCGAGCGATTAGCGGGTGGTTGACCGCGCGCCAAAGCGCGAATTCCTCGGACACTCGCCTGCGGACCTCCTGCCTGAAAACTCGTTAGCCTCTTTTCAACCAAGGCAAGTGCGGCACCCATTGTCATGGGCGGGTCGTAGCAGAGATAGCCCAAGCGCGTATTTTCATGTGCGCTCCGCCTTCCTTCGAAGTTGCGGCCTGACTCGGTCGCCGATGCTCAACCACGACGATCGCGCCAATCCGGCAAGACCCCTGACAAGATGACCCATGCCGGCGCCCCATGTCACGGGCTTCGCGCGGCACGGCGCGACGGCGTTGCGGTTAACGCTTCGTTAAACGGCTGCCCACAACAATCGCACCGCATTCGTTGGCACAAAATGCCGGACTGCGCACGTCGATGCCATGGTAGCCCTAGCCTGCTTTCACATACCGCGGAACAAACGTTCGGCGCGCGAGGCCTACTGGGCCATGTTCCAGATGATGGCCGCTTCGATGCGCCGTATCCGGCCCGACGTACAGGTACATTTGCTCACGCTCGGCGATACGGTCGTGCCTGCCGGCATCGATTGCGACGCCGTATTTCGCGGCGAAATCGATGTTTCCCTAGAGCAGTGTTGGGAGCGTCTGATGGTGGAGGAAACGCTGTGCTGGAGCAGATATGTCCATTCCGACCTTTTCGGCGCACCGACCGTTTTCGTGGACGCCGACCTCCTCGTCCAAAAAGACCCCTTTGCCCTGCTCAGCAACGAGTTCGACGTCGGCATGACTTATAGCCTGGATCCGCTCGCGCGGAGCATGATCAATGCGGGCGTGATCCTCGTGGACGGCCGCAACCCGGACAAGGTACGCACTTTTTTCGACACCCTCGCTTCTCTGGTTTCCTCGTACGACGCCGAGGAGCAAAGATGGAATGGAGACCAGCGCGCGCTCGACGAGATGGTCGGTCGGGACACGATCGCGAAGATCGAAACGTCGGTGCGTGACATCGAAGCCGGCGGCATCCGTTGTTGACTTTGGTCGAGTGAGGCGTGGAACTACAGCGAGCCCTACGGGCCGGACTTGACCCCCATTTTTCGGCCCGCGCCCGATGCTGGGATCGTTCATTTCAAGGGCTTCCGCAAAAGACTCTTGCTCCGCTACCTCACGGAAGTCATCGGTATCCAAGCGGTGCAGAACCCAACGGCCCTAGGCGGTGTCGTGTTCGAGACCGGCCGCGGCACGAATGAGTCCTCTGAGTCCGTGGGCTCGGCCGGGGAAACTCGTCGCTAGTGTCCGAAATCCAGTTTTCGCCTTCTCGACCCGGCTATTGAGCGAGGCTGTGTGGCGAAGGGTTTTTCAATCCTCGGCGCCACTTCGGTAGAGCGGCGGACGTCGCTTGGAGCGATTGCTATCTGCACGACAACCTCGCTCCCTGATTACGGGAATACTAGGTCATGAACTCATAAAAGGGATTCCCCTTTGTGTTGAAACATGATTCAAGCTCCGAAAGGAGATTGGATGATGGCACGCTTTGATTTGACGGACTTTGAGTGGTCGGTGATCGCGCCGTTGCTCCCGAACAAGGTAAGAGGAGTTGCCCGGGTCGATGATCGGCGGGTGTTGAACGGGATTTTCTGGCGGCTTCGCACCGGCGCGCCGTGGGCTGATATTCCGGAGCGCTACGGCCCGCCGACGACGTGCTACAACCGCTTTGTGCGGTGGCGCAAGGCTGGTGTATGGGACCGCATCCTGGGCTCTGTTTCAGAGGCTTACGACGGCGACATCCAGATGATCGATTCCTCGTCGGTGCGCGTTCACCAGCACGCGGCGAACGGAAAAAAGGGGGTCGATCCGGTTGCATGGGTCGCTCGCGCGGTGGCCTGACGACCAAGATCCATGCGCTTGTCGATGCCGAAGGGCTGCCGATCGTGCTGAAGCTGACCGAAGGTCAGGCTCATGACGGACGCAGTGCCGCCGACATGCTGGCGAGTGTGACCGCCGGCGCCATCCTGCTCGCCGACCGTGCCTATGATTCGAACGCGTTGCGCGAGGACCTGGCGGCACGGGGCGCTTGGGCGAATGTCAGAGCCATGCCGCAGCGGCTAAACCCGCCACCCTTCAGCCCGTTCCTTTACCGCTACCGCAACCTTGTCGAGCGCTTCTTCAACAAACTCAAACACTTTCGCGCCGTCGCCACGCGCTACGACAAGTTGCCCGAAAACTATCTGGCTTCCGTCAAACTCGCTTCAATCCGAATCTGGTTACGATTTAATGAGTCGGTGACCTAGTCCTCGTCGGCGTCGAACAGCGCGAGCTGCGGGTCGGCGGGTTTGGCTTTTGGCTTGGCGGCCAGCTCGCTGTCGGCGATCAGCGCGCCGTTTTTTCGAATGTGCAGCACCGCGACGCCGCGCCGCGCCAGGGCCTCGCCCACGAGATGCTTGCGGTGGCAACGCGCGGGGTCTTCCTCGGCGCACAGCATGGCGACCCGGCGCGCGGGAAGCAGCGCTTCGAGTTGCGCGAGGCCGTCCGTGAACTCCGGCAACGCGGCGATCTTGGCATAGTCCGGTTTGCCCTCCGGTGTCAGCAGGGCCGGGTCGTCGCGCTTGCCGCCGAGCGCCTTGCCGAGCCAGAGATAGTCGATGGCCGCCGCCGCGAGCGCCGCTTGCAGCCGCTTGGCGGCGAAATGCGGCACCCAGCGCGAGCCGGGAAAAGAGCGCACGTCGGCGACCAACGCGATGTCGTGGGCCGCGAGCAAGGCCAGGAAACGTTCGAGCGGATGGTTCGAGTGGCCGATGGTATAGATGCGGCGGGCGGCGGGCGGGCGGCTCATGACGGCCATCATAGGCCGGATTCTCGGCGCTTCCCACGGGGCCGGCTGCGCGCTAGGCTCGGCCCGCGTCCGCTGCTCCGCACATTGAGGCCAAGATTCGAGCGCGCGAATTCGCCATTCAAATGAGACACGAGGCCACGGGAGGGCCGCGTCATGCCCGGCGAGAAAGAGATCGTCAAGACCACCTGTCCCCGCGACTGCTACGATTCCTGCGGCATCGCGGTGATCAAGCGCGGCGGCAAAATCACCAAGGTGCTGGGCGATCGCGACCACGCGGTCAGTCGCGGCGTGCTCTGCGGCAAGTGCGCGCTGGCCTATAACGGCGTCTTTCTGGACCAGGCCGCGCGGCTTACGCACCCCTTGCGCCGTGTCGGGCCGAAGGGCGAGGGCCGCTTCGAGGCGGTCTCGTGGGACGCCGCGCTCGGCGCCATCGCCGCGCGCTTCCAGGCCATCGTGGCGGAGAGCGGGGCGGGAGCGATCATCCATGCCCATTACACCGGCACCTGCTCGCTGATCGCCAACTGTTTTCCGATGCGTTTCTTTCAGCGGCTCGGCGCGCAGGAGGTGGAGCCCGATACGGTGTGCAACATGGCGGGCCACGTGGCGCTCGGCTATGTGATCGGCACCTCGTCGATCGGCTTCGATCCGCGCACCGCGCGCGACGCCGCAAGCATCGTGGTATGGGGCGCCAACCCGTCGGCCTGCGCGCCGCACCAGCACAAGCATTGGCTCAAGGAGGCGCCGGGCAAGGTGATCGTGATCGATCCCGTGCGCCATGCCACCGCCGAGGCCGCCGATCTGCATCTGCAGCTCTATCCCGGAACCGACGCGGCGCTGGCCTATGCCCTGATGCATGTGCTGCGGCGCGACGGCCTGATCGACCGGCCGTTCCTGGCGGCGCACACGGTGGGCTGGGACGAGCTCGAGCCCATGGTCGAGGAGTGCACGCCCGATTGGGGCGAAACGGCGACCGGCGTGCCGGCCGGGCTGATCGAGCAAGCGGCGCGGATCTATGGCGCGGGGCCGGCGCTGCTCTGGCTTGGCCAGGGCTTGCAGCGCCAGAAGGCCGGCGGCAACACGATGCGCGCCTGCGCGCTGCTGCCGGCGCTGACCGGCAATTACGGCAAGCCCGGCGCCGGGCTGATCTACCTCAACGGCGCTGAGCGTAAGGGCGTCGACGGCGATTATCTGGTCGCGGCGCAGCTCAACCGCAGCCCGCCCCCGTTCAGCCAGATGGCGCTCGCGGCCCGGCTGGAGGACGCGGCGCGGGCCCAGGCTTTCGTCTGCTGGAACATCAACCCCGCCGCCTCGAGCCCCGAGCAGGCGCGCCTCCACGAGGCGCTCAAGCGCGACGATCTGTTTACGGTGGTCACCGACATTTTCGAGACCGACACCACCGATTTCGCGGACTACGTCTTGCCGGCGGCGTCGTTCCTCGAGTTCGACGATCTGGTCTCGGGCTATTTCAACCTCTCGTTCTCGGCGCAGGCGCAAGTGGTGGCGCCGATGGGCGAAGCCTTGCCCAATCAGGAAATCTTCCGCCGCTTGGCCAAGGCCATGGGCTTCGACGAGCCCGAGCTGTTCGAGAGCGACGCCGAGATCATCGCCCGCGTCATGGACCAGGTGGGCATTGCCGGCAGCTTCGATGAATTCAAGGCCAAGGGCACGGTTTGGCCCGAGCCCGAGCCGGTCATCCAATTCGCCGACCTGGCCTTTCCGACGCCCTCGGGCAAGATCGAGATCGCCTCCGAGCGGGCCGAGGCCGATGGCCACGCCCGCGTGCCGCCGCCGAGCGCCGATGTGCGGGCCTCGCACGGCCGGCTGCGGCTGCTCTCGCCGGCCTCGCCCTGGCTGCTCAACGATTCCTACGCCAACGACGCGAAGATCGCCGAGAAGCTCGGCCCCGCCACCGTGACGCTGCATCCGGACGACGCCAAGGCCCATGGCCTCGAGGCGGGCGACCGGGTGGAGCTCGCCAACGAGACCGGGCGGCTGCTGCTTCAGCTCAAAGTCTCCGACATCGTGCCGCCGGGCACGGCGCTCAGCCCCAAGGGGCGCTGGCCCCGGCGCGAGGGCGCGGCGCGGGCCAACGTCAACGTGCTCAATCCGGGCGAGATGTCCGACATGGGCGAGAGCACCTGCGTGCACGGCGTCGAGGTCTCGATCGCGCGCGTTTAGGCCTGCATTCGCACCGCTGGATGTGGCGGCAGGGGAAGGGGAATGGCGAGCGCAACGCCGCGCACATTGGAGGGCTCGTGTCATTGCGGCGACATCCGCGTGGCGCTGCACTTGCCGGACGCTGATACGAAGCTCTCGCCCCGGCGCTGCGGTTGCAGCTTCTGCCGGCGCCACGGCGGGCTTTATGTCTCGGCGCCGGCCGCCAGGCTCGACATCGCGATCGCCCACCGCGACGCCGTCAACCGCTATCGCTTCGGTCACGGCACCGCGGAATTTCTCGTCTGCAGGACCTGCGGCGTGTTCCCGGCCGTGCTCTCGGAGATCGACGGCCACCTCCATGCCGTCCTCAACGCGAACGCCCTCGACCCGCCGCTGGCGGTGGCGGAGAGCGACGTGCCGGTCGCCGACTATGAGAGCGAAAGCACCTCGGAGCGGCTCGATCGCCGCCGGCAACGATGGATCGGCAATGTGACGGTCACGGAGGGTTAGAGCATTTCATGTTTGAGCGGCTCCGGGCCGGAGCGATTCCACGCACGTGGGAAATGCTCTAGACCCGAGTGCCCGACCGAGAGGGTCGGTCGGAATTCTGTTCGGTTAGGCCGTGCCCTGCATCTCGAGGACGACACGCTTGTCGAGCGCGCTGAGGGCCTCTAGCAGGCGCGGAAACTTGGTCGGCGCGGTGGGGTCGAGCATGCGGCGCACGTCCTTTTCCTGAATGCCGAGGCGGCGCGCCAACGCGACGCGGGATATTCCGGCTTCGCGCACGGCGAGATAAAGCGCCGCCTTGGCGGCGATCACCGGCGGCACGACGACCGGCGCCATGCCGCGCGCCGCCGCGCGCGGCGGCGGGAAATCCTCGCCGCGCACGATACGCCCGGCGATCGCTTCGCCGAGGCAATCGGCGGCCTGCTCTTGGGCGTCGGCCAGGTCGTCGCCTTCGGTCAAGGCCTCGGGCAGGTCGGGAAAGCTGACCAGGACCGGGCCGCCGCGCTGTTTGCGGAAGCGGGCCGGATAGACGAACCGATACGATTTGGGCCGCTGCGACATGGCGCGGAATCCTTTCCTCTAGCGATAATCCTTCGGGCTCAGGCCGAGCTGGCGGACCATGGCGCGAAACAAGCCCGGGGATAGTTCTTTCTTGCGGTCTTTGACCGTGGTCAGATGCTTGCCGAAATAAAGTGTGCCGTGACTGCCTTTGCCGTGGGTTTCGAAACGTACGGCGACACCGCGTCTGTGCCCGATCTTACGGGTTCTGCGGACAAACTCTGCGCCGGTCATGCAAAGGAAGATCGGTCATTTTTGACCGAGAGTCAAGAGAAAACGGTCATTTTTGACCGCCGCGCGCGGCACCTGTCTCAGCCGCGCCGGCCTCACCCGGCGGCGAGCGCCTCGTCGAGTGCTTGGGCCGGGGCGAGCAGGCCGGCGGCCTCGGCTTGGTCGTGCAGCCGTTGCAGCGCCGCGCGGTTGGTTTCGTCTTGCGGGTCGCGGCCGTGCGCGGCGAGGGTCCGGCCGCGCGCCGCGAAAAAATCCGACCAGGGCATCGGCTCGGGCCGTGCATAGTCTTCCAAGGCGTCGGCGTAGCGCGCCACCGTGTCCCATTCGCGATGGCGCAGCCCAACCTCCATGGCATCGCAATAGAACGCCAGATAGTTGTGGCCGACGCAGCCGGCGGCGAGGATCTCCTCGCCCTCGGCCAGGGCCCGCTTGGCTTTCTCCGGGTCGGCGCTGGCGAGGGCGATCGCGCTCAGCACCCAGGGCCCGAGAAAACCGATGCCGGTTTGGCGCGCCGTCTCCAGGGCCTCTTCGAGCAGCTTGACCATCGCCGCCGACGGGCCGCTGCGCGCCAAGTGAATGCGGCCGACATGGATCAGCACGAACGGTTTGAAGCGGCTGGCGCCCAGCGACTCCGCGAGCGCCAATCCACGCTCGCAATGGGGCTCGGCGCGCTCGACGTCGGCCATCTCCACCAGAACGCGCCCCGCGGTGAGCTGCGCCACCATTTCGGCCCGCTGGTGGCCGACGCGCACCGCCGCGTCGATGGCGGCCAAGGCGTCTTCGAGCGCGCCCCGCGGCTCGATCATATAGAGGCGGTTCCAGGCCACCATATATTGGTTGCCGACCTCGATGCGCCCGAAGCCGAACTTGCGGCAAAGCGCGATACAGCGGCGAAAATAATCCAGCGCCGTGACCATGCGTCCGCGCGAATAGTAGGCGTCGCCGAGCCCGCTCAAGGCCCGCACCTCGCACTCCGGCGATTTCGCCC
>JAUVWK010000465.1 GCA_030604165.1 Alphaproteobacteria bacterium
CCGCCGCTTTGGGGCATCGGCTTGGTCGAGACGGTCAACAAGCACACGCTCTTTCTCCATGATGGCCGCGCACGCGGCCTCGCCGAGGCGATCCTCTGGCATGGCGGCGAGGGGGAGGCGGCCAAGCAGGCGTTCCGGCGCCTGACGAGGGCCGAGCGCGCCGCGCTGCTCGCCTTTCTAGGCTCGCTCTGATGCGACGATGGTCTCGTACGATCGGGGGCGCGGGTGCGGGAGCGGAGAAAAACCCCTTCACGCAGGGCTTTACAGGGGCTCCGCCGGCGCGCGATATATAGCCACCCCTTGCCCGGAGCCACCCTTTGCCCGGAGAAGGTCTCTGACCGTGGCAATCCGATTCCCGTCCCACCTTGCGCTGCGTTGCGCCGCCGGTTTGTTGGCCGGTCTGCTGGCTGGTCTCCTGGCTGTGGCCGCCCCCGCCCTGGGCCGCGCGGCCGAGGCCACGATCTTCGCGGCGGCGAGCACGACCAATGCCATTTCCGAGATCGCCGCGCTGTTCGAGGCGCAAGGCGAGGATCGCATCGTCGCTTCGTTCGCGTCGAGCTCGATCCTGGCCAAACAGATCGAAAACGGCGCGCCGGCCGACATCTTCGTCTCGGCCAGTCCGCGCTGGATGGACTATCTCGAGGCGCGCGGCCTCGTCGTGCCGGGCTCGCGGCGCGATCTTGCCGGCAACCGCCTGGTGCTGATCGCGCCGCGGGGCGAGGCCCGCAGCATTGCCATCGGGCCGGCGCTGGATCTGCCGGGCCTGCTTGGCCGCGGCCGCCTCGCCATGGGCGACCCGGACCACGTGCCGGCCGGCATCTATGGCCGTCGGGCGCTGGAAGCGCTCGGCCTGTGGTCGGCGGTGGCGCAGCGCTTGGCCCGCGCCTCCGACGTGCGGGCGGCGCTGGTCATGGTCGGACGCGGCGACACGCCGCTGGGCATCGTCTACGCCTCGGACGCGGCCATGAGCTCGCGGGTGCGGGTGGTCGGCAGGTTTCCGGCCGAGCTTCACCCGCCGATCCATTATCCGGCCGCCTTGGTCGCCGGGCGGGACAGCCTACTCGCGCGGCGCTTTTTCGCCTTTCTCGGCGGGGCGGAGGCGAGGGCGGTGTTTGCCCGCCACGGCTTCACGGTACGTTGACGGCCGCCCGTGTTCTCGCTCACGCCGCTTGAAGCCGAAGCCATCGTCCTGAGCCTGCGGGTCGCGTTCTGGGGCGTGCTTTGCAGCCTGCCGCTCGGCATCGCCGTGGCGTGGCTCTTGGCGCGCCGGCGCTTTCCCGGGCATAGCCTGCTGAACGGGGTGGTCCACCTGCCCCTGGTGATGCCGCCGGTGGTGGTGGGCTACGTGCTGCTGATTCTGTTCGGTCGCCACGGCCCCATCGGCCAATGGCTCGACGCTTGGTTCGGCGTCACGGTGGCCTTCACCTGGCGCGGCGCGGCGATCGCCTCGGCCGTGGTCGCCTTTCCGCTCATGGTGCGCGCCATCCGCCTGTCCGTCGAGGCCACCGACCTCAGGCTCGAGCACACCGCGCGCACCCTCGGCGCCGGGCCGGTCTGGGTGTTTGCGACCGTGACGTTGCCGCTGATCTTGCCGGGTATTCTAACCGGGGTGATCCTCGCCTTCGCGCGCAGCCTGGGCGAGTTCGGCGCGACCATCACGTTCGTCTCCAACATACCGGGCGAGACCCGCACGCTGCCGCTGGCGCTCTATACCTTGATCCAGGTGCCGGACGGCGAGAGCGGCGCGCTGCGGCTGATGATCATCGCGCTGATCATCGCCATGGCCGCGCTGCTCGGCTCGGAGCTGATCGCGCGGCGCCTTCAGGCGCGGCTGCGCGGGTAGTACGCCATGCTGGAAGTGCGCGTCCGCAAGCGGCTCGGCAAATTCGTCGTCGATGCCGAGTTTGCCGCGGAACGGGCCGGCGTGACCGCGTTGTTCGGCCGCTCCGGCGCCGGCAAGACTTCGGTGGTCAATATGATCGCCGGCTTGGTGCGGCCAGAGAGCGGGCGGATACGGGTGGGCGAGCGCCTGCTGTTCGACTCGGAGCAGGGCATCGACCTGCGCCCCGAGCGCCGCCGGATCGGCTATGTCTTCCAGGAGGACCGGCTGTTTCCGCACCTGACGGTGGCGGGCAACCTGCTCTATGGCCGGCGCTTCGCGCCGCGCGCCGAGCGCTATCTGGAGTTCGAGCGCATCGTCGAGCTGCTCGGGGTCGGCGCCTTGCTCAAACGCCGGCCGGCGACGCTTTCGGGCGGCGAAAAGCAACGCATCGCCATCGGCCGCGCCTTGTTGTCCAGCCCCAGGATTCTGCTCATGGACGAGCCTCTGGCGGGGCTCGACGCCGAGCGGCGCAGCGAGATTCTGAGATATATCGAGCGCCTTCGCGACGAGCTCGGCGTGCCGATCGTCTATGTCAGCCATTCGCTGCAAGAGGTTAGCCGCTTGGCCGAGACGCTGGTGCTGCTCTCCGACGGTCGCGTCGCCGCGGTCGGCTCGGTGGAGCAACTCATGGGCCGGCTCGACCTCAGGCCGTTGACCGGGCGTCACCAGGCGGGCGCCGTGCTGGAGATGCAGGTCGAGGCCCACGATACGGCGTACGGCCTGACCATCCTGTCGTTCCCGGGCGGCACGCTGCGCGTGCCACGCGTCGACCGCGCGCCAGGCTCGGAGGTGCGGGTGCGGATACCGGCCCGCGACGTCTCCATCGCCACCTCGGAGCCGCGCGATCTCAGTATTCTCAACATCTTCAAGGGTCGGATCGTCGAGATCGGCGAGCCGTTCGGCGCGGCGGTCGATCTTAAGCTCGATGTCGGCGTGCCGTTGTGGGCGCGCATCACGGCGCGCTCGCTCGCCGAGCTCGATCTCGCGGTCGGTAAGACGGTCTATGCCCTGGTGAAAAGCGTGGCCATCGACAGGCATAGCCTGGGTCTGCTGGAGCCGCCCCGGCGCGACGACTAGTACCAAGGAGCGGTTTGAACGGCTCCGGCCCACGGCTACGCTTGTCTCGGGC
>JAUVWK010000393.1 GCA_030604165.1 Alphaproteobacteria bacterium
GCGCCCCCACCCGCCCGGCCCTTCCGCGAGGAGGTCGGCACCGACGCCGGCCGGCTGCGTATCGCCTTCAGCGCCAAGGCGCCGGGCGGCGCCCGGGTCGAGGCGGAGCCCTTGCGTGTGTTGAGCGAGACGGCGCAGCTTTGCGCCGAGCTCGGCCACGCAGTCGAAGAAGCGGATCCCGAAATCGACGGCGAGGCCGTGCAGCCGACCTTTCGTACTATCGCGGCGGTCAACACGGTGTTGATGCTGGAAGGCCACCCTACGGGCCGCGCCCCGGGGCCGGACGAGATCGAAGCCGTCACCCGCGCCACCGCCGAGCGCGGCACACAGATCTCCGGCGCCGATTACCTGCGCGCGATCCAAACCGCGCATCGCCTGGGGCGTCAGATGGCGGCCTTTCACGAAAGCTATGACGTGCTGCTGACGCCGGGCCTCGCGACGCTGCCGGTCGAGCTCGGCTGGCTCGACATGACGATGGCGGACGTGGACGAATATTGGGCGCGTATCGCTGCCTTCAGCCCGTTTACCGTGTGGTTTAACCTGAGCGGCCAACCGGCCATGATGCTGCCACTCGGCCACGCGCCGGAAGGCCTGCCGGTGGCGGTGCAGGCAATCGCGCGCCATGGCGACGAGGCCACGCTTTTTCGCCTGGCAGCGCAACTCGAGACGGCCCGACCCTGGATCGAGCGCCGCCCCGAACGCTTGGGAGATTGACAAGAGCATGACCGACGATCCCGCCCGCGCGGCCGCCGCCGTGGACCAGGAGCGTCTCTGGGCGCGCCTCATGGAGATGGCGCGCTTCGGCGCCACGCCGGCCGGCGGTGTCAACCGCCAGGCGCTCTCGGACGAGGACATCGCCGCGCGCCGCTGCTTGATCGAATGGGCCGGCGGGTTCGGCTTCGCGCCTGGCGTGGACGACATCGGCAACCTCTATGTGCGGCGCGAGGGCACCGAGCCCGGCGCCGCGCCCGTGGTCACCGGCAGCCATCTGGACAGCCAGCCCAAGGGCGGCAAATATGACGGCGCCTATGGCGTGGTCGGCGGCTTCGAGGCACTGGAGGCGATCGAGCGGGCCGACATCGAGACCCGCCGGCCGCTCGAGGTGGTGGCCTGGACCAACGAGGAAGGCGGCCGCTTTCAGCCCGGCGCCATGGGCTCGGCCGTCTTCGCCGGCACGCTCAAGCTCGACGCCATGCTGGCGCTCGAGGACAAGGCCGGCACCCGCCTGGACGAGGCGCTACGCACCACGCTGGCCGCAACACCGGGCCTGGCGCGCCGCGAATTCGGCTTTGCCATGGCGGCCTATGTCGAGGCCCATATCGAGCAGGGCCCGCTGCTCGAAGCGAGCGGCACCGCCATCGGCGTGGTCACCGGCATCCAGGGCCTCCATTGGTTCACGGTCGAGGTCTTCGGCGAAGAGGCGCATGCCGGCACGACGCCGCTCAAGGGCCGCAAGGACGCGCTCAAGGCGGCGGTCGCCATGATCGCGGCGCTGGAGCAAGAGCTGGCGGACGAGAGCGACACGGTGCGCTTCACGGTCGGGCGCTTCGAGTGCGGCCCCGGCGCGCCCAGCACGGTGCCGAGCCACGTGCTCTTCACCATCGACCTGCGCCACCCCGACGCCGCGACCATCGCCGAGCTGACCGCGCGGGTGGAGCCTATTTGCCAGGCCCACTCGCGCGGCTGCCGCGTGGCGGTGCGCCCGACCATCGCTTGCGCGCCGACCGATTTCGACGCTGCGATCGTCGACACGGTGCGCCGCCAGGCGGGCGCGCTGGCGCTCGGGCACAGGGACATGGTCTCGGGCGCCGGCCACGACGCCATGCACCTAGCGGCGCTGTGCCCGAGCGGCATGATCTTCGTGCCCTGCGAGAAAGGCCTCAGTCACAACGAGGCCGAGGCCGCGGCGCCGGCCGACCTGGCCGCCGGCGTGCGCGTGCTGGCCGCCTGCCTGGTCGATCTGGCCAACCGCTGAGCGGCGCGAGTCGGCAGCGCCGACGGGTTCGTGCCCGCGCTCGCCGCGAGGCACTCCGTATGGTGCCGTCGGCCGCTGAAAGCCGCGCGAATCCTCGCCCCCGAGCCCGCTCGGCGTGGCGCGCGGCGGCGCGCGAATCCACCCGCGCGGGCGAAAATGCTATGGTGGCGCGACCACGCTAGGGGTAGAAGACGAGAGCGACCATGACGACGCAAAAGACCATTGCGTTTTTTCCCGAAGGCGCCTTCGGGCCGGCCTTGAACTCGGTCGGCATCGCGCAGGCCTGCGAAGCGCTCGGCCACAAGCCCGTGTTCATCTGCGATCCGGGTTTCGCCGGCCTCTTCGAGGGCTATGGCTTCGAGGAACACATCGTCAATCTGTCGAAGCCGATGGCGCCGGAGGAAATGGCCAAATACTGGTCGGATTTCATCAATAGCCACATCCCCAACTTCCGCAAATCGCCCTATGAGCAGATCGACAATTACGTCAAGGAATGCTGGGAGGCGATCGTCGATACCGCGCGCTGGGCGCAAAAGGAGCTGCCCGACGTCCTGGCGAAAATCGCCCCCGACCTGATTTGCATCGATAATGTGATCCTGTTTCCGGCCGTCAAGCAGTATGGCGTGCCCTGGGTGCGCATCATCTCGTGCAGCGAAAACGAGATCCCGGACGCCGACATACCGCCGCACCTCTCGGGCTGCTCCGAACACGACCGCGAGTGCTTCCGTGCCTTCGAGGCGCGCTTCAACCAAGTCATCGAGCCGGTCCACGCATCGTTCAACGAATTTCTTAGCGAATGCGGCGAAGACCCTTATCCGCCTGGACAATTCTTCGAGCCATCGCCTCATCTGAACCTGCTGGTCTACCCCAAGCCGGTGACCTATAGGCGGCAATATCCGCTCAGCCCCAATCGCTACCAATATCTCGAGGGTTGCGTGCGCAAGGAGCCGCCCTACGCGGTGCCGAGCTTCAAGGCGCACAACACCATGCCGCTGCTTTATGTCAGCTTCGGCAGCCTGGGCGCGGGCGACACCGCGCTGTTGCAGCGGATCATCGCCACGCTCGGCCGCCTGCCCTATCGGGCGCTGGTCAATGTCGGCGACTATGGCGACGCCTATGGGACGCCGCCCGACAACGTGCATCTGGCGTCGTGGTATTCGCAGCCGTCGGTGCTTCCGCAAGTCGACGCCGTGATCCACCACGGCGGCAACAACAGCTTCACCGAATGCCTCTATTTCGCCAAGCCGGCGCTGATCATGCCCTTTGTCTGGGATGGCCACGACAACGCCATGCGCGTGCATGAGACCGGCCACGGCCTCATGCTGCACCGCTACGACTGGACCGACGAAGACCTGGCCGAGGCTATCGAGACCTTGCTGAGCGACCAGGCCATGCATGCCAGGCTGGATTCGACCAGCACCCGCATGCAGGCCCGCAACGGCCCCGAAAAGGCGGCGCGCCTGCTCGACAGCCTGCTGCGCCGGAGCGAATAA
>JAUVWK010000494.1 GCA_030604165.1 Alphaproteobacteria bacterium
GCCCAGCGTGATTAGCCGAAGGTAGTCGCAAACAAAAACCACGGCGGTCTCGTCGGCCGCGAACTTAGGAAACTCTTGAAACAGGGTGCTTTCGCTCGGGGCCTCGACGTGCTGTTCGAGCGCCAGCATGCCCTTGGTCTGCGATAGCTTGAACACGGTATAAAGCAGGGTCAGAAGCTCGAGGAAGCTATCCTTGTTGTGGCGCGGCGCCTTGAGCAGGCCGAGCGTCTCCGTGAGGCACGCTTTGATCACGGTCTTCGGGTTGGCAATGATGAACGCGCCGCCGGCGCCGCCGGCGATGATGACGAACTCCATGGGCTGCATCAGCACTTCGAGATGACCGCCCATGGCGATGAAGCCGCCGATCACGCAGACCAGCACCATCACGCCGCCGAACACTAACAGCATCGAAAATAAAACCCCGCTACGACTTGGACTTAGCTCGCACGACCCTGCCTCGGACAGGGCCCTGCCTCGGCCTTAAATTAACCGCATCTGGGATAAGAAACGGTAAACCAAGCGGCGGGGTGCCGCCTCGTCTCAAGAGCTTAGCGGGGAGGAGCGCGGGAGTTACTGAGGTGTTAACACCAGCCGCCCGACGGCGCTCGCCTCGATCCGGGCCCGGTCGGTGAGCATCGGCACAAAATCGACGTCGCGCCAGAGCTCGGCGAAGTCCTTGTAATGGGACGAAAAAGGATTGCCCGATTGGCCGGTGCTCTGGATAAAGACCGAGCGTTCCGGCTCGGCCAGGTCGTAAATGGCCCGATAACCGGGCCCGTGGTTCTGGACAAAGGGCTGCTCGGCCTTGCTCAGGGTGAAGCCGGCGGCGTTGACGGTGTCCTTTTCGCCGCCATTGGGAAGGCGCACCTCGAACAGTGGGCCAAGCACCGGAATCTCGCCCAGCACGCGGTGCCGGCCATAGGCGTAGTGGGCCTCGCCCCAGCGCCAGGCCGCGGCATCCTCGCCATGGCGGGCGGCGAGAAAGGCCAGCGCCCGCTCCAGCGCCAGGCTCGCCTGCGCCGCGCAATTCTCGGTTTCAGCCGTCCGTTGATCGTCGCACCAAGCGGCATCGCCGGTGAACACGTTCTCGAGCACGTCGATCCGAGGGCTCCAATAATCGGCGAAGTCGTCGCCCAGCTCGTCGGCGAACAGCGCGACCATGAGCTCGCGCAACCAGGCCATGTAAATCAGCGGCTCCGGGCGGTCGCGCGCCATCTCGTGGTCCCAGGCCGAAAGCATGGCAAGCGCCGCCCGCGCGGCTGCGCTGCTCGGCCGCGCGGCTTGCAGCAAATGCGGCAGCAAGCGCTCGGCGCCGAGCGATTTGATGTCGCCCTGAATCGCGCGCAGGCTCTCGAGCGAGTGCGTCTCGCGCGCCCCCAGGAGCGCGCCGATGCGCTCCGCGCGATAGGGCGGTCCCCAATCATCGGTGATGAAATAGGGATAGTTCGGGCCGACCACCTTGTTGTTGGCCGTCAGAATGCGACCCGAGCGCGGGTTGAACAGCCGCGGCAAGGCCTCGAACGGGATGAAGCCGGTCCAATCGTACGCGCCGCTCCAGCCGGGCGCCGGCAGGCGGCCGTCGCCGCCACGGCGGATCGGCACCCGCGCCGGCGCGATATAGCCGATATTGCCGAACATATCGGCGTAGACCATGTTCTGCTGCGGCGTGTGGTAGTCGCGCAGGGCGGCGACGAAGCCATCCCAGTTCTGCGCCATCACCATGTGCAGGCCGGCCTGGGCCGTGCGGTCGTCGGCACGGAGCGCGGTCCAGGCGAAGGCCACGGCGTGGCCTGCCTCGGTGAATTCGTTTAACTCCTCGAGCACGTCGGAGACGATGGGGCCGTGGCGGCTCTTGTGCACGGTGAGCACGACATCTTCGCCGTCCTTGACCCTGATGGTCTCGCTGCGCACCGCGAACGGCTCAGAGCCATCGGGGGTGAGATATCGGTTGGCGTCTTGCGCGTCGAGCCGCTCGACGAAAAGATCCTGGACATCCGGGTTGGTATTGGTGAAGCCCCAGGCGAATTGCCGCGTGCGGCCCAACACCGGAGACGGCAAGCCGGGCAGGGTGGCGCCGATCACATCGAATTCGGGGGTGCTCAAATGCGCCAGATACCAGAGGCTCGGGATGCCGAGCCCGAGGTGGGGGTCGTTGGCGAGCAGCGGCTTGCCGCTCTCGGTGTGGGGGCCCGCGAGCACCCAGTTGTTGGAGCCGAGCCCGGCCGGTGGCCGCTCCGGCATGACGGCGGCGAGAGCCTCGAACGGCAAGGCGCGCAGCCACGCCACGTCATTCAGGACCGCCGGCCCGTCGCCCGGGTAGGGCGGCCAAAGCGCCGCGATCTGGGCGCTCGTGAGCCGCTTGGCGAGCCGCGCGCGGAGGGCTTCGTCCATGGCGTTGGTGCCCAAATTCCACGCCATCATTTTGGTCCAGACCAGGCTATCGGCCGGGCGCCAGGGCTCCGGCTCGTGCGAGAGCAAGACGAACTCGGGCGGCAAGGCCCCGGAGCGCTGCTCCAGATAGGCGTTGACGCCGGCGGCGTAGGCTTCGTAGGCGGCCTTGGTGTTGGCGTCGAAGCGGCGAAAATTCTCCTCGGCGACGTGGTAGACGCCGAGGGTGCGCAGGAATTTATCGGTCTTGAGCGAGCGCTCGCCGAAAATCTCCGCCAAGCGCCCGGCGCCGATCCGGCGCTGAAACTCCATCTGCCACAGCCGGTCCTGGGCATGGGCGAAGCCGATGGCGAAAAAGGCGTCGGCCGGGCTGGCGGCAAAGATGTGGGGGATGCCGTGCTCATCGCGGACGATCTCGACCGGCGCCTCGA
>JAUVWK010000276.1 GCA_030604165.1 Alphaproteobacteria bacterium
CCACCTCGCGATAACTGTATTCGCCGGTTTGGTCGATCAGGCAGGCGCGGTCGGGAAAATAACGTCGCCCCCGCTCGAAATAGTCGATGACGCGCATGCCTGGTCTCCCACTGTCTTCTTGTCGCGCCCGGCGCCGACGCCCCGCGCGGGCCGGATCGCCGCCACGGCTCCGGTCAATCGTCCTACTACGAAATTGGCTTGCAATTCAAACAAATGTTCGGTCAAAGTTGCTGCTATCGAGTGTCGTAATACTGGGAGAATGGGGAGATGTTGTCCGTTCCTAAGCAAGAACTCAAAGGTCATTTTACGATGTTGCCGATGGACGAGGTCCATTTCGGAACGGGCAGCCTGAGCAATCTATCGGCCGCGCTTGAGCGCTACGGGGTGCGTCGGGCCATCGTTATCACCGGCCATTCGCTGGCCGAGAAGACCGATCTGGTCGACCAGGTGACGGCGGCCTGCGACAACCGCTGTGTCGGCGTTTTCAGCGACACGAGCCAGCACGTGCCGCGGGCCAGCGTTTTGGCGGCGGCCGAGTTCGCGCGCGCGAAAGACGCCGACGCGGTGATCAGCTTCGGCGGCGGCACGCCCAACGACACCGGCAAGGCCGTGACCATGTGCCTGGCCGAGGGCATCAGCGAGCGTGCCGATTTCGACAAATATTCGATCAAGTTCGAATATCCGGACAAGATCGAGATCCCCGCGCTGAACCATGACCCGATACCGATGTTCGCCATTCCGACCACCTTGTCCGCCGGGGAGTTCACCTTCTTCGTCGGCGTCACCGACGAGGAGCGCAAGGTCAAGGACCTCTTTCTCGACAAGCGTCTGACGGCGAAGGCGGTGTTTCTCGACCCCGCGCTGACGCTGGCCACGCCCGAGCGCCTTTGGCTCGGCACCGGCATGCGCGCTGTCGACCACTGCATCGAGGCGCTGTGCTCGAGCACGCACCAGCCCTTCACCGACGCCCTGGCCTATCGCTCGCTGGCGATGCTGGTGCGCTATTTGCGCGAGTGCAAGGCGGACCCGAACGATCTGGCGGCGCGCAGCCAATGCATGGTGGCCGCCTGGCTCTCGGTTTGCGGCTTGGCGAGCGTGACGCTGGGCCTGAGCCACGGCATCGGGCACCAGTTGGGCGCGCGCTGCAATGTGCCGCACGGCGAGACCTCGGCAGTGATGATGCACAATGTCATGGAATTCAACCGGGCCGAGACGCTGGCGCAGCAGGCCTGGGTGGCCGAATCGATGGGGGTCGATATCGCCGGCATGAGCGAGGAAGCGGCCGCCGTCGCGGCCCGGGACGAAGTGCTCAAGCTGGTGCGCGACGATCTCGGTCTGCCCTGGCGGCTCAGGGATGTCGGCGTCGCCGAGGAAGACTTCGACGGCATCGCGACGGACGCATTACAGGACCTGATCGTTGCCACCAACCCCCGCCACGTGACCTCCAAGGATAAGGTGATCGGGCTGCTCAAGACCGCGTGGTAGGGCCCAAGCCTTTCGCCGGGGAGCGGGCCGGTGCGATTCCACGCGAGTGGGAAAAACCTTAAACCCGGACGCAGGCCAGAAGATGCTTCGTGTAGGGGTGCTGCGGCGCGCTGAATAGGGCGGACGTCTCGTTGACCTCGACGATCCGGCCCGCCTGCATCACCGCCACCTTATCGCAATAGTGGGCGGCGATGCCGAGATCGCCGGTGATGACCAGGAGCGCCGTGCCGGTATCGTCGGCGAGGCGGCGCGTCAGATCCAGCACTTGGCGCTGAATGGTCACGTCCAATCCGGAGGTCGGCTCGTCGGCGATGATCAGCTTGGGGTGGTGCATCAGCGCAAGCGCGATGCACACGCGTTGCGCCATGCCGCCGCTGAGCTCGTGGGGGAAGGCCTCGAGCCGTTTTTCCGGGTCGATGATGCCGACCGTCTCGAACAGCTCGAGGGCGCGGCTCAGCGCCTCCTTTCGCGTCGCGGCCTGGTGCGCCCGCACCGCGCTGGTCATCATGTCGCCGACCCGCACCAACGGGTTGAGCTGCGATTTCGCGTTGGGCAGAATGGCCGCGATCTCGGTCGAGCGCAGCGTGCGGATGCGGCGCTTTTCCATACCGAGGAGATCCTTGTCGCCGTATCGGATGCGGCCCTCGGTGACCGTGAGCGGGTAGGGCAAGAGCTGCAGGACCGACTTGACGAGCACAGACTTACCCGAGCCGGACTCGCCCACGATTGCCATGCTTTCGCCGGACTCAAGCGAGAACGAGATGTCGCGCAACAACTTGATGTCGCCGAGCTCCCGCGCGCCGACGCTGATCCCCTCGACGCGGAGGATCGGCTCGCTGGAGCGAGTGAAGAGAGCGGCCGGCGCGACCACAGGCTCGGCCGTCTCTTGTGCGGCGGTGTCTTGACCCTTCTCCAGTGTTATCTCGCGCCGACGATCGATGTTGCCGCCCACCGCGCGAGGCTCCATCACCTTGTTGAGAATTTCGCCGAAGATGCCGAATGAGAACACGACCGTGCCCAGCGCTAGGCCGGGGAAGAGGGCGGGCCACCACTGCTCGATGATCAGGTATTTGGCGCCACTCGCGATCATGGCGCCGAGCTCGGGCGTCGGCGGCCCGACGCCCGCGCCGACGAAGCTGAGGCCCGCGGTGAGCAGGATGGCGAAGCCGACCGTAACCGAGACCTGGACCACGACGGTTGGCGTCGCGTTGGGCAGGATGTGGCGGAAGCCCAGGCGCAATTCGGAATTGCCGACCGCGCGCGCGGCTTCGGAAAACGGCCGCTGCACGAGGGAAAGCACCTCGGAACGCACGAGGCGCACGAAGACGGGTGTGTTCACGAAGGCAATGGCAATGATGATGTTGGTCACGCTGCCGCCGAAGATCGCCACCAGCACCATGGCAAGGACGAAAACCGGAAAAGATTGCATGACCTCCAAGAGGCGCATGAAGATCTCGGCGAAGGCGGTCGAGGCGGCGCCGCGTCGGCTTTCGTAGAGCGCCACCAGGACGCCCAAGGGCGATCCCAGGAAGACCGAGATCGCGGTCGCGATTACGGCAATGACCACGTCCGTGCGCGGCGCCGCGAGAATGCGCGAAAAAATGTCCATGCCGTTTTCGTCGGTACCGAGCCAGTGTTTGCCGCTCGGCGGCAGGAGGCGCGCCGAGGGATCGGCAATTTCGGTCGGAAACGGCGCCAGGTAAGGGCCGAAAATGGTCAAAAACAGAATGACGACGAATATGAACAGCACGACGAGCTGCCATTTCGGCAAATCCTTGAGCGTGCGTTTGATTCTCAGCCACATGTTTCCGTCGCCGTTCCTTGGTATTGGAGCGTCATCGCGATGTACCGACGGCCTTGATCCGCGGATCCATGGCGAAGTGGACGAGGTCGACGGCCAGATAGACGAGCATGGTGAAGATCGCGGCGAAGCAAACGAAGCCCTGAATTGGCGCATAGTCCGCCGTCACGATCGCCTGAACGGCGTACTGCCCGAGGCCGGCGAGATTGAAGACGGTCTCGACCAGCACCGCGCCGCCCAGCAGGAACATCACGACCACGCCGGTGATCACGATGGTCGGGCCGGAGGCCACGCGCGCGGCGCGCAGGAAGACGATGCGGGGCGCGAGGCCGATGGCCTCGGCATAGGTCGTAAAATCGGCCTTGAGCGCGCCCTCCATCTGGCTTCTGAGCATCTTGAAGATGGGCGCGCCATAAACGAAAGCGAGGGTGAAGACGGGCATGATCAGATGCCAGATGCCCGACCAGAAGGTCTCGAAATTGCCGGCGATCAGCGAATCGATGATGATCGATCCGGTGACGAAGGACGGCTCGAATTCGAGGATGCCGAGCCGGCCTTCCGGTCCCGGCAGGATGCCGGCATGGGTGAAAAAGACGAAAATCAGGACGAGGCCGAGGAGGAAATCGGGCAGGGCGCCGGCCAGCATGCCATAGCCGAAGGTGATGTTCTGAAAAAAGCGGACGATGCGGTTCCTGGTCCGGCTGGCCGTGACGATTGCGAGCGGCGCGAGCACCAGGAATACGAGAATCAGAGCGAGGGTGATGATCTCGATGGTCACCGGTATCCGGTGAATGAGATCGTCGATGACCTGCGTATTGTTGACCCAGGATTCGCCGAGATCGCCGGAGAAGGCTTTTTCGAGCCAGGCGCCGTATTGCACGAAAATGGGGCGGTCGAGGAGCCATTCTTCGCGCAGCGCCTCGACGGCCGATTCCGGAGCGAGGGGGCCGAGGGACATGCGCGCCGGATTGCCCGGCAACATACGGACCAGGACGAAGGTAATGAAGGAGATAAGGACGACCTGCGGAATCAAAAACAGAAATCTGAGGCCGAGGTAGGCTGCAAAGCGCATGGGGGCGATTCCTGCCGGCTCCGCGGCTGGTGACCGCCGTCAAGCCGGCGGCCGTGACCGCGCCAAGCCGTTCGACGATCTGGGAAGCGAGGCGGCGACGGCACCTGCGCGCCGCCGCCCCTTGTCCTTGCACCGCGCCGCCTGGAGCCTACCTGGCGCCGGGCGGTCTGATTCGGACTAGTCGGCTATCGACATCTCGTTGACGTGATAGTACTGCGTCGTATACCAGCGGAACCCGCTGACTTTCCGCGACAGGCCGACGGCGAAGTAATGCTCGCCGATCCAGCCGAGCGGGGCCAGG
>JAUVWK010000165.1 GCA_030604165.1 Alphaproteobacteria bacterium
CGCCTGCTCGCGTTGGCCGTCGTGCAAGGAACTTTGCGGAAAATACCGGCCTTGGACGGCGAGCCGCCCAGTAAATTCCTGGAAGACCGTTGCGGCGTTGGCGCCAGTGCCCGCCAAACCGAGCCCGGCGAGCAGGGCCCCGGCCAAGACGATGGCAGGCCGGGCGACGCGGTGCATCAGCGGGCTCGTTTCAGGCTGGTCTTGGTGAAATCGCGCTCGTCGATATCGGCGCCAAAGACATAGTCGGTCCAGACCAGCAAGGTGCTTTTGCCGCTCAGGTGATTTTGCATGAACATCTCCTCCGCGCGCCAATAGCGGTCGAGATATTGCCGGTAGTTCTTGAAGGTGAGGGTCTTGAGCAGGGCGCTCTTGCGGTCGTAGAAATCGACCTTCCAGAGCCTGAGCTCGCTCTGGTCGATCCAGCTGATCTGGCGCGTGTAGCCCGAATCCGCGTCGACGAGAATGCGCTCGATAACATGGCAGGTGAGCGCGCCGCAGGGCTCCTCGCCGAGATACTTGTAAGTGTATTTTTCCACCTCCTGGCTGGTCATGTCCTCGTAGGCGAACTCGCTGCCCATGAAGGAGCCCGACTTGGCGGACGAGGAGATGCGTTTAACCCGCTTCAGCGCCGGCAGATAAAGCCACTGGTCGTCGTCCTCCACCTTGTGGCTATGGGTCAACAGGGCGGTGCCTTTGACGTCGCGCGGCCGGTCGAACACGATCAGGCTGCGGTCGCCGTCATCGCTGCCCTCGAGCAGGCGGATGCGCATGGTGCGCGTGCTCTCCTGACCATGGCGGTTGCGCAGCGTCATGTGCTGCTCGGCGGTGAAATTGACGTAGCCTTGGTCCCGCTTGTCGGCCTCGATGGCGATGGCGAGGCCTTTTTCCTCCGCCGTCTCGGCCAGCGCCGCGCCACTGGTCGCGGCCCCAAGCAACCCGGCCAAGAGGGCCGCCAGCGGCCAGGCCATTGTCAGCGCACGAGTCGGCGCACGAGTCGGCGCACGAAGTATCATCGCGTTCTCCTATCGATCTTCATCAAGAGCGCGGGCAAGAAGAAAAAGTCGGCGGCCAAGGCCATCAGGATGGTCAGCGCCGTCAACAGCCCCATGCTCCAGTTCACTTCAAAGCCCGAGGTCGCGAGCACGAAGAAGCCGGCGGCCAGCACCACCGTCGTGGTCCAAAGCGCATGGCCCACGGTGTTGAAGGCATAGGCCACGGCCTGCTTGGAATCCAGGCCCTGCTCGCGCCGGGCGCGCAAATACTTGCTGAGAAAATGGATGGTGTCGTCGACCACGATACCGAAGGTGACCGCCGCCACCACCGAGGCGGCGATGCCCACCTGGCCGATCATGTAGCCCCACAGGCCAAAGCCCATGACGGCGGGCACGAAGTTCGGGATCAGGCTGATCGCCCCGATCCGCACACTCTTGAGGGCAAACATCAGAATCAGCGAAATCAGCGCCATGGCAATGGCCGTGCCCTTGAGCATGCCCTCGATGTTCCGCTTCGAGATGAAGGCGAACATCATGCTCAGCCCCGAGGCGCCGGAGACCATCGCCGGCGGTGCGTTCGCCTGCAGCCAGTCGACGGCGCGGGCATCCAATTCGCGTTGTTCGCGGGCCGACATGCCGCGGCCGATAACCAGCATGCGCGAGGACGATTTGGCGACGTCGATCTGGTTGTTGAGGTCGAGCCCGAAAGGCAGCGAAAGCTCATAAAGCAGCAGATATTGCGCCGCCAAATCGGCTTTTTCCGGCACCTTGTAATAGGCCGGGTCGTCGCCGTGCATGTTTTTGTTCAGCCGTTTCATCACATCGGCGAAGGACGAAACATGCACGACATTGGGCTGCTCGCGGTACCAGTTGCCGAATTCCTCCAGCTTGGCGAGATAAGCGGGGCTGGTGATGCCGCCTTCCTCGCCCGCGCTGAGCGCATATTCGAAGCCGTCGAAGCCGGTCAGGTGCTCGGAGATGTAGTCGGTGTCGCGGCGGAATTGGTAGCGCTCGTCGAAATACTGGGTCCAGTTGTCGTTGAGGTCGATCTGCGGCACGCCCGCGCCGAGCCCGACCATGATCGCCAGCATGACCCAGAACAAGGGCTTGCGCCGCCCGATCACGAATGCCGCGAGCCGGTCCATGTAGTTGCGGCTGTTTTCGGGGCGCGCCTTGACGCGGATCGGCAGCACCGAGAGCACCGCCGGCAGGAAAGTGATCGAAAAGATGAAGGCGGCGCCGACGCCGACCGCGACCAGATTGCCGAGGTCGTGAAACGGCGGCGAGTCGGAGGCGTTCATGCTGAGAAAGCCGATCGCCGTGGTCAGCGAGGTCAGGAACACCGGGTGCAAATTGACGCGCATCGATTCCACGATGGCCTCGTGTCGCGTCATGCCGCGGCGCATGCCCTGAAACATGGTGACGATGATGTGCACGCTGTGGGCGATGGCGACCGTCATGATGATGGTCGGCGTGCCCGCGGACCCGGGGCTTAAGACCATGCCCAGCCAGCCGGCGATGCCCATGGCCGTGATGCTGGCCATGGCGACCACGAGCACGGTCAACAACGTGCCGGCGATGGAGCGCAACAGCAGGCCCATGACCACCAGGATCACGCCGACGACGATCGGGCCCAGTTTTGTCAAGTCGTCCATCGTGGCGTCGCCAAAGGCCTTGTCGGTGGGAATGCCCCCGGTCAGGTAGAATTCGAGCTCCGGATTGGCGGCCCGCGCCTCGGCTATGATCCGATCGACATCCGCCATGATCTCGGCGACCGCCGTGGTCGCGTCACTATCGGGCATGAGAAAATTGACGTTGATCGCCGCCGTCCGCGCGTCCGGGGCGAGCAGGCGGTTGACCAGGGCGATCTCGCCCAGCGCGATCTCGCGGGCGCGGGCCAGGGCGTCGTCGCCGAGCGTGCTTGCGTCGCGCACCAGGTCTTCGACGATGAGTTCGTCGCCGTCGGCCCAGGAGTAGGCGAAGTTGGTCAGCGAATCGACGCGGTTAGCAAAGGGCAGCCGCCAGGTTTGCTCGGTGATGGTCTCGATCGTGGCCAGCGTTTCGCGGTTGAACACGTCGCCGGATTTAGGCGCCACCGCGATCAGCAGGTTGTTGGTTTCGGTGAAGGTATTTTCGAGCGCCTCGAGGGCGAGCAGCTGCGGGTTGTCCTTGCTGAAGAACACCCGGTTGTCGTTGGTGATGCGCAGGTTCTGGCCGCCGGCGGCGAGCGCCACCACGGCGACAATGGTGGCGGCGATGATCGGCCAGCGAAAGCGCAAGACGGTGGCGCCGAATTGCGCGGCACGAGAGCTGGTTACGGCTATGTCCGTCATCGATAATCCCAGACGTAATAGTGATCGCTAAATTTTTTTCAATTTATTCATTATTCATGCAAGCAGCGTTGTCAAGCGCTACGCCGATCCGCCGCTTCTTGGTCTGAGGCCCTGAACGATGAGCCCGACAACGTTTCGCGCCGCGATTTCGACCTTTTCCTGGTCATCATAGACCATCAGCGGCGGATATTCGAAGCGCACGCAGGCATCGAGGAAGGTGCAGGCCGTCTCGCGCGGATCGGCCACCGCGAAGACGCCCCGGCGCGTGCCGTCGGCCAGAATATCGGCGACGATATCGCGCAACGCGATGAGGTGTGCCTCCAACAGATCGAGCCGCTCCTCGCACAGGAAATCCACCATTTCCTGGATGTGGGGCGTGTTTCGCACGCTCTCGAGCGTGAACCGGCACATCGCGAGGACAAAGGCTTCCAGCCGTTCCGCGGGCGCGAGCCCGGCACGCTCGGCCGCCGTCCGCGTTGCGAGTTGCAGCTCCCCAAACCAGGCGACGCAAACCACCGCGCCGATATCCGACTTGCTCTCGAAGTAGCGGTAAAGATTTCCGGCCGACATGCCGCAGTCTCGGGCAATCTCGGCCATGGTCGTCTTGCCATAGCCATAGTGGCGAAAGCGCTCGGTGGCGGCTTGAATGATCTGCCCTTGCACGTCTTCGGCCAAGTTCATCAAGGGAGTCTCCGGTTTAGGCCTAGGTCTGAATAATGATGATTTTGTTCATTATTGATCAAGGAGGGTCCGCGGCAAAGCGAAATTTCATCCGGGAGCAACCGAAATCCGGCCACGGGGCCAGTTTACCGCTCCTTGGCACTAGCTGCGGTACTAGCCTGCGGTACTAGCTGCCGGCGTCTTGGGAGCGCGCCGCACTTGGCGCGGGCGCCACGGGTGCGATATTGTGCTTAACCAGGGGCACGGCGTGAGCCGGGCGTGAGGATTGGTTCAGCGAGCACAGGGAGCGGAGCGATGGTAGAGCGAATCGACATGAGCGTCGAGGCGATGGAGCGCGAGCGGGTGGCGCGCTTCAAGGATCTGAAATCGAGCGCCAAGGCTTTCATCGACGCGCTCATTCCCGGCTACGAGCGCGACCTTTACAACATCGTCGGTCGCGGCGTGATGGAGGACAAGGAGCTCAAGCCGCCGATCACCGACAACCGCGATTTCAACGTCGGGCTGATCAAGGCGGATGCGGGCAAGGGCGCCTCGCCTCATATCCACGAGACCAACGAGGTGTTCATCCCGCTTACCGGCAAGTGGGCGATCTATTGGCAGAACAGGGATGGCGCGCGCCACGAAGTGATCCTCGAGCCCTACGACACGGTTTCCGTGCCGATCGGCCTGAGCCGGGGCTTCAGGAATGCGGGCGAGGAGACCAGCCTGATGCTGGCCATCGTCGGCGGCAGCGATCCGGGCCGGGTTCACTGGCCGGAGGAGACCGTCGAGGAGGCCAAGCGCCACGGTATCGGCCTCGACGAAAACGGCGACCTGGTGGTGCTGGAGTCGGCCGCCGAGTAAGCCGGCGCTCCTGGCGTCGGGCGCGCGACTTGTTGTAGATCCGACTTGTCGTAGATCAAGGCGTCTTGGCGGGCGGCGTTTAGAATGGTTATTGGGTCGGATTGCGCGTGCCTTGATCGGCGCTCAACATTTCGGAAACATGTGGGGTACTAACCGTGAAAGAATCTGGCTTTAGCAAGGAGCGGATGGAGCGCGAGCGGGTCGCACGTTTCAGCGCGCAAAAATCCACCGCCAAGTCGTTCATCGACACGCGCATTGCGGGCCACGAGCGCGATATCTTTCAGGTCATCGGCAACGGCGTGAATGAAGACCCCGCGCACAAGCCCGCGATCACCGATCACCGCGATTTCAGCGTCGGCATTATTTCCGCCGAGCACGGCAAGGGCGCCTCGCTCCACATTCACGAAACCATCGAGATGTTCATGCCGCTCGACGGCAAATGGGCGATCTATTGGCTGGACGACAAGGGCGAGCAGCAGGAGGTGATCCTCGAGCAGCACGACGTGGTCTCGGTGCCGAGCGGCGTTTGGCGCGGCTTCCGCAACGAAAGCGGCTGCCCGGCGCTGTTGTTCGCGATCAACGGCGGCACCGATCCGGGGCGCGTTACCTGGCCGCAGTCGATGATCGAGGCGGCCCAGAAGGCCGGCCTCAAGCTATCGCCCGGGGGCGACCTCTACGAAGTTCCCCCGGCCACGAACTAGCGGAATTTCCTCACAAGGGCGCAATGCCCTAACCGTAACGGCGTAGCCGCGAGCCGTGCCGCCTGAGCCAGGAGCGCGGCGCGGTGGGATCGCCGACCAGCCATTCGACCGCGCGCCAGAAGGCCGGACCGTGATGCATGGCCGCCAAATGCGCCACCTCGTGCGCCACGACATAGTCGAGCACGTTGCACGGGGCCATCACCAAGCGCCAGGAAAACGACAAATTGCCGGCCGCGGAGCAGCTGCCCCAGCAGGAATCCGGGTCGCCGACCCGGATGCGGCGTACCGCCCGCGCCAGCCTCTCGGCCATGGCGTGGCTGCGGCTGTCGAGCTCGTGGCGGGCTTCGTCGATCAGCCAAGCGCGCACGGCAGCGGGTAGCTCGGCGAGCGCTCCCGGCACTTCGAGCGAGCCGTTCAGCCGCGCGGGCGGGCCGGGCAGCTCGGGCCGGTGGCGCAAGACAATCGGCTGCCCGAGCACAGGCACCACCGCGCCATCCGCGAAGGGCACGCGCGGCGGCAGTGCCACCAGCTTGGCCTCGATCCAGGCGGCTCTTTCCGAGGCAAAACGCATGCCCTCGCGCAGCGAGGCGCGCCGCGGCAGCACCAGCTCCACACCGCCGCGGGAATCGAGAATACGTATCGCGAGACGTCGCGCGCGCTGGCTGCGGCGCACCTCGATGGCGATGCTCTCGCCGCTCGGCAACGACAGCTCGACGCTGTTGGTTCCGCTCACGTCTCCCCCATGCCTGGCGCCAGTTTGACCGACGGCGCGGCCGCTAGCCAGCGCCTTGTTGCGCGGCCGGTCTTCGCGCGGGCGGCACGCCATGGTATGAGCGGGCTTTGGCAAGAGCGAC
>JAUVWK010000102.1 GCA_030604165.1 Alphaproteobacteria bacterium
CAACCGCCCTTGGGTCAGAAGCTCAAGGTTGCCGCGCCGTTCTTGATCAAGGCGAGCATCGCGCTCGCCCCCGCTATCACGGTCCCCTCGATGAAATCCTCCTGCGTGTACCCCCGGCTCGCCACGCAAGGCGTGCATGCCCAAAGCGTGCCGCCGCGAGCGAGAAAATCCTTGATCAACGCGTCTAACGGCTCGAGCGGGTGTACCTCGGTGGTGTCGACGGCGCGCTTGCGCACCAGATCAACCCCCGCGCTGCTCAGGAACACTGACACCTTTAGGCCGGCGGTGAGCCCGCCATTGGCGATGGTGAAGGCGACCGACGAGAGCTCGTGGTCGATACCGTGCGTGATCAGGAAAACGAGATCGCGAGTGTCATTTCCCATGGCTTCATCTCCCCTTGTCTTGCCCGATGGCTTTCATCCGAGATTCCCCGGATGACCACTTGCGGTCACCGGTAACGTAGCAAACAGGGCAGTTGAAGGCGAACCCGGTCCAGATCCGACAATCTGCGGAGCAATCTCCCCTCTTCGTCGGGCCGATTTGGCGGTCAAAGGCCCGGCCGCCGCCAGGTCTTAGCCCGGATAGGGTCCGCCGGTCGCGGCATTGCCACCGTCGCACGACAGGTTCGTGCCGACGCAATAGCTCGCTTCGTCCGAGGCCAAAAAGAGGGCCGCGTAGGCGACTTCCTCCGAGCGGGCAAAGCGGCGGATCGGCAGGCCCTTGGCCAGCTCCTTAATATTGTCCTCGATGTCGCCCTCGAGCGTTCCCAACCAGTCCTCGGTCATCTTGGTGCGGGTTTCGCCCGGACATACCGAATTGACCCGCACATTGTCGCCGATGTGATCGAGCGCCATGCATTTGGTCATTTGCACCACCGCGCCCTTGCTGGCGCAATAGGCCGTCAGACCCGGTTCGCCATTGAGGCCGGATTCCGAGGCGATATTGACGATGGACCCGCTGCCTTGCGCGATCATCTCGCGCAGCGCCGCGCGGGCGAGCTGGAACACGGCGGTGACGTTGACGGCGAAGGTATCCGACCACTGCTCGTCGGTGGTCTCGGCCGCGGCGGCGGAGTAGAGGATGCCCGCGTTGTTGACCAGCACGTCGATTTTGCCGTAGCGCGCTACCGTCTCGGCGACGAGCCGGTCGCAGACCCCGTCTTCGCGCAGATCGCCGGTGAGAAACTCAGCCGTGCCGCCGGCGTGGCGGATCGCCTCGAGCACCGCGTCGCCGCGGGCCTGATCGCGTCCGCTCCTCAGCACCTTGGCTCCTTCTTGCGCAAACAGTTTGGCGCAAGCCTCGCCAATGCCCGCGGTCGCTCCGGTGATCAGGGTTGCTTTGTCCTTGAGTCTCATCGTGTCAGCCTTCCTCGATCCGAGAGTCCCCCGATGGCCCCCGTCCATTGCCGTCGATGGTAGCACAAATGACTTCGCACAAAACGTCGGGAGGGGTGCGTCGGGATGATGAACAACCGGGCCAAATGGGTTTCCGAATACGGCCGAATTACCGAAACCCGGCGGTCATAAAACCGCGGCGGTGCGCTTCTTCCAACGGTGGTGGAAGTTGGGTAGATTTGGAGCCAATTTGAAGATTATCAATGTCGGTCAAGACCGCGAAACCGGTTGCGGACGGCAGCCGGTCTTTGTTCCGTGAGGTGGCAAGATGGCACGCGATCCCCGCTATGACGTCCTTTTCGAACCGGTCAAGATCGGCCCCAAGACGGCAAAGAACCGCTTCTATCAGGTGCCTCATTGCAACGGCATGGGCCATCTTTATCCCAATGGCATGACCGCCATGCGCGGCGTCAAGGCCGAAGGCGGCTGGGCGGTCGTCTGCACCGAGGAATGCGAGATTCACCCGAGTTCGGATTACACCCCCATTAGCGAAATGCGACTCTGGGACGATCGCGATCTGCCGGTCCACGAAAGGGTGGTCGACGCCGTGCATGCCCATGGCGCGCTCGCCGGCACCGAGCTGGTTCACAACAGCCACGACGCTCCCAACCGCTTCAGCCGCGAAGTGCCGCTGTCGCCGTCGCATCGGGTTTGCATCTACAACGACCCGGTCCAGGCAAGGGCCATGGACAAGGAGGATATCCGAGCCTTCAGGCGTTGGCACCGCGACGCGGCCGTGCGCGCCGAGAAGGTCGGGTATGACATCATCTATCTCTATGTCGCGCACAACATCACGATGTTGATGTACTTCCTCTCGCACCGTTACAACGATCGCTGCGACGAATACGGCGGCAGCCTTGAGAATCGCGTGCGCCTGCTGCGCGAGGTTCTCGAGGAGACCAAGGAGGCCGTCGGCCACAATTGTGCCGTCGCCGTGCGCTTCGCCGTGGATGAGTTGATGGGCGAAGAAGGCGTCACCCATGACGGCGAGGGCCGGGCCGTGATCGAAATGCTGGCCGAGCTGCCCGATCTGTGGGACGTGAACATCGCCGGCTGGGAGAATGATTCGGTCACGGCGCGCTTCGCGGAGGAAGGGTACCAGGAAAAGTTCATTTCCTTTGTCAAGCAGGTGACGTCGAAGCCCGTTGTCGGCGTCGGACGCTACACCTCGGTGGACCGCATGGTCTCTCTCGTCGAGAAGGGCGTGCTCGATTTCATTGGCGCGGCGCGCCCCTCGATCGCCGACCCGTTCCTACCCAAGAAGGTCGAGGAAGGGCGGCTCGAGGACATCCGCGAGTGCATCGGCTGCAACATCTGCGTCAGTTGCGATTTCCTCGTCCACCCCTTGCGCTGCACCCAGAATCCAACCATGGGCGAGGAGTGGCGCCGGGGCTGGCATCCCGAATCAATCGCAGCCAAGGGCTCGGACACGCGGGTTCTGGTCGTCGGCGCCGGACCCGCGGGTCTGGAGGCCGCGCGCGCTTTAGGTCAGCGGGGTTATGACGTGATGCTGGCAGAGGCGACGCGGGACCTCGGCGGACGGGTGACCCTGGAGTCCCGGCTGCCGGGCCTGAGGGAAATGGCGCGCGTGCGCGATTACCGCGCCCAACAGATCGAGCGCATGACCAACGTCGAGGTCTTCCGGGAAAGCAAAATGACGGTGGACAGCGTGCTTGAGGTCGCCGCCGATCACGTGGTTATCGCGACGGGGGCGCACTGGCGCAGGGACGGCGTCGGGCGTCGGCATGCGACGCCGATCCCGGGCAGCGACCTAGCGCCACCGTTCACACCCGACGACATCTTGGCGGGGCGCCTCCCCGACGGGCCGGTGCTCATCTACGACGACGATCACTACTACATGGCGAGCGTGCTCGCGGAACGGCTCCGCGCCGAGGGCCGCGACGTGATCTTCGTAACCCCCGCAGCCGACGTCGCCAATTGGACTCACAATACCATGGAGCAGCCGCGCATTCAGGCGCGCCTTATCGAGCTCGACGTGGAAATCCACACCGCGCTCGATCTCGTTGCCATCGAGGCGGGCACGGCGGTGCTGTCCTGTGTCTATTCGGGGCGCGAGACGCGCCGCGACTGCGCGGCAATCGTTTCGATCACCGCGCGGCTGCCCAACGATGCCCTCTATGGCGCGCTTGCGGCTGATGCCGCGGCGCTCGACGCGGCCGGGATCGGCGCCCTGAACGTCATCGGTGACGCCTGCGCACCGGCCACGGTGGCCCATGCCGTCTATGCGGGCCACCGCTACGCCCGCGAGCTTGACGAGCCGAAGCCCGAGGGCGTGCCTTTCAAGCGCGAGATGGTGGCGCTGGCGCCGCTGAGCTGAGAGCCGGCCGGTTCGACTTCATCGCAATCCCGCTAACCATCGGCGACAGCGTCAGCCTGCGGCAACACGTGAAGTCTTCCAGTCGCCTGAGACATGCCGGGCTGAACAGCTAATTCAGGAATCGCGACAGCGGTTGCTTTAAGTTGTCTTCGTGGCACTTCAACGCGGTGAGCACGCCCTGGCCTGAGAAGCGCCGCGCATCGTATTGGCAGAGGCTGACGACGGGAAAGCTGCGCGCCAAGAAATTATTGTAGCGCAGCTCGAAATCGGCCAGCTCCCTGAGCTCCATCTGCCGCGAAAAACACCAAGCCATGTCGCCTAGAATACGGATCGACTGACTGCCCGAGCGCGTCGCATTCTCCAAAAACGTCTCCGCCATCTCGTACATCTCGATCGCCGACGATGCCCCGTCGGAGACGATCAGACGGCCGGCGCCGATGTCGCTTTTGAGGTCCGGCCTGAGCTTGCCAAGCTCGCCCAGGACGTCTTCCTGCACCTCCGCGGACGCCACCAGGGCGCAGGCGTCGCCGGCCTCCAGGCCGTCGCCGAGAAACGGCACGGACCATTTCACGCGACCGAAATCGTTCTCGTAGATCATGCACAGATGGCTGCCGTGATCGATGGCGATGCCATCCACGGAGATCTGCGTCGTGGCGCCGCTGGCCGGTGCGCCCGGCGTGGGGCAGGTCGAGTCGACCGCCTGCTCTTCGAGAAAAGCCATGAGGTCGTTGCGCCGGAAGCGTCGCTCGCGCTTGGCGCCGACCCGCAGGCAGGCGAGCTTTCCCGAACTGGTCCAGCGCCGCAACGAGACCTCGCTGACATTGAGCAGCCGCGCGGCCTGTTTGATGTTCATCAACTGCTGAGTATCAGTTTCCACTTGACGCGCCATGCAATACCATCCTCCGCTCAATGATACGCAATTCTAACGTTGGAGAGCACGAAGCAACAGCATAATGCGACCACCGCCGAACCGGCGCGACCGGTCAAGCACAATGGTCAGCAGGCACGGGGCTACCATGGACAAAGACACGATCCAGTTCTATTTCGACTTTTCCTCGCCCTACGGCTATTTCGCCAGCGAGCGCATCGACGCGTTGGCCGAAAAGCATGGCCGTGACGTCGCCTGGCGGCCTTATTTGATGGGCGCCGTGTTCGCGGTCGTCGGCACCCAGCCGCTGTTGGAGTATCCGATCAAGGGCGATTACGTGCGGCGCGATGTCGTGCGCTCGGCGCGCTATATGGAAATTCCCTTCCGCATTCCGAAGCGCTTTCCGGTGAGCTCGGTGGCGGCCTGTCGGGCCTTCTATTGGCTCGGCGATCAAGACATGGCGCTCGCTAAGCGGTTGGCGCAGGCGCTGTATCGCAGCTATTTCGCCGAGCGCGGCGAGATCGACACGCCCGCGGCCGTGGTCGCGGTCGCGCAAGCTCTCGGTGCCGACGGCGCCGCGCTCGGCGCCGCCTTGCAGGAGCCGGCGATCAAGGAGCGGCTCAAGCGGGAAGTGGACCAAGCGATAAGCGCCGGTGCCTTCGGCTCGCCCTTCTTCATCGTCGATGGCGAGCCCTTCTGGAGCTGCGACCGCCTCGATCAGCTGGACAAATGGCTCGAAACAGGCGGCTGGTAACGCTTCAGACCAGCCAACCGCTACCCGCGCTAGACCGATTGCAAGGCGCGCAGCAGTAGCGCCTGGTCGACGTTGCCGCCGGACAGCACCAGGCCGACTTTCTTGCCGGCCAGCTGGGCTTTTTCCGTGAGTAGCGCGGCGAGCGGGGCGGCGCCCGCGCCCTCGGCGATGTTGTGCGTATCGCTGAAATAATATGCCATTGCGGCCAGCACGGCCTCATCCGAGACGGCGACAATACGATCCGCGCCTTTCAGAATCTCCTCCAAGGCCGCCGCCAGCGGTACCCGGCAGGCAATACCGTCGGCCAGCGTATCGGCGCTATTGGTACTGACCGGCTCGCGACGCTCGAACGAAAGCGCATAGGCCGGCGCCGCCTCGCTAACCACGCCGACCACCTTGGTCTTGAGCCCGAGCGCGTTGCGCGCGGCGATCACCCCGCAGATCCCGGAGCCGAGTCCGATCGGCACGTAGATCGTCTCCAGATCCGGCACCTGGCTGAAAAACTCGAGGGCGTAGCTGGCCACGCCGCTCACCAGCAGCGGGTCGTAGGACGGTACGAAGGTAAGCCGGCGCTCGGCCGCGAGCTCCCGGGAATATTCGAACGCTTCCTGGAAATCTTTGCCGTGCTCCACCAACTCGGCGCCGAAAGCGCGCATGGCGGCGTTTTTGTCGGGCGAATTGCCGTGCGGGATGACGATGACCGTCTTCAGCCCCGCGCGCGCCGCCGCGAAGGCAACGCTCTGGCCGTGATTGCCGCGCGTTGCGGCGATGACGCCCGCGACATCGGCGCGGCGGCGCAATTGCTCCATGAAGACCAAGCCGCCGCGCACCTTGAAGGCGCCGGTTGGCGCGTGGTTCTCGTGCTTGACCCAAACCTCGGCGCCGGCGCGCGCCGACAAGAGCGGCCAGCAGATCTGCGCGGTCGGTGTCACCACACTGTGCACCAGCTCGGCGGCGGCCTCGATTTCGGCGCGGGTCGGTAAGGGCATGGCGGCTACTCCCGATGCAGGGACGGCGTGGCGCAAGCACGGCAATTGACGAAAAGCGCTGCATTATAGGTGGGATGGGGCGACTTGGCGTGGGCTACGTTCCGGTTTCTTTCGCGCGGCGCTGCGGGTATAACCGAGCGCCGCCGCTAAAGAGGACCATCGCCGATGGCGCGTCTGACCTCGACCGTCGATATCAAATCGAAGGCCTTCGCCGAAAATGCCGAGGCCATGCAGGCCCTGGTCGACGACCTCGACGCGACGCATCGCAAAATTGCCGACGGCGGCGGCGCCAAGGCCCGCAAGCGCCACGAGAGCCGCGGCAAGATGTTGCCGCGCCAGCGTATCGCGACGCTCATCGACCCGGACAGTGAATTTCTCGAATTCTCGCCGCTCGCCGCCCACGGCCTCTATGGCGGCGAGGTCCCCGCGGCCGGCCTCATCACCGGCATCGGCCGCGTCTCGGTGCGCGATTGCGTTCTCGTGGTCAATGACGCCACGGTGAAGGGCGGCACCTATTTCCCGCTTACGGTCAAGAAGCACTTGCGGGCCCAAGAGATCGCGGAGCGCAACCGGCTGCCCTGCATCTATCTCGTGGATTCGGGTGGCGCGAACCTGCCGCATCAGGACGAGGTGTTTCCCGACCGCGAGCATTTCGGCCGCATTTTTTACAACCAGGCCCGCATGTCGGCCAAGGCCATCGCCCAGATCGCCGTGGTCATGGGCTCGTGCACGGCCGGTGGCGCCTATGTTCCGGCGATGTCGGACGAGACCATCATCGTCAAGAACCAAGGCACGATTTTTTTGGGCGGGCCGCCACTGGTAAAAGCCGCCACCGGAGAGGTGGTGAGCGCCGAGGAGCTTGGCGGCGCCGACGTGCACACGCGTATCTCGGGCGTCGCCGACCATTTGGCCGAGAACGACGCCGACGCCTTGGCGCGGACACGCGCCATGGTGGCGCGGCTGGATGGCGCCGGGACGGGCGCGGCCAACGAGGCGCCGCCGCGCGAGCCCGTCTCTGACGCCCCCCTCTATGACGCCCCCCTCTATGACGCCAAGGAGATCTACGGGATCGTGCCCCAAAGCCGACGCACCATGTATAACGTGCGCCAGGTCATCGCACGCCTCGTCGACGGCAGCGCGTTCGACGAGTTCAAGGCGCGCTACGGCGTCACCCTGGTCACTGGATTTGCCCACATCGACGGGCACCTGGTCGGCATTCTCGCCAATACCGGCATCCTGTTTTCCGAATCCGCACTGAAGGGCGCCCATTTCATCGAGCTCTGCTGTCAGCGCGGTATCCCCATCATATTCCTGCAGAATATCGTCGGCTTCATGGTCGGCAAGCGCTATGAGGCCGGCGGCATCGCCAAGGACGGCGCGAAAATGGTCAATGCCGTGGCCTGCGCCGAGGTGCCGAAATTCACGGTGATTATCGGCGGCAGCTTCGGCGCCGGCAATTACGCCATGTGCGGGCGCGCCTATGCGCCGCGCTTTCTCTGGATGTGGCCCAATGCGCGGATCTCGGTGATGGGCGGCGAGCAGGCCGCCAGCGTGCTGGCGCGTGTCAAGCGCGATCGCCTGGAGAAGGACGGCGAGACGTGGTCCGAGGCGGATGAGGAAGCGTTCAAGAGCCCGATCCGGGAGCAGTATGACAGCCAAGGGCATCCCTATTACGCCTCCGCCAGGCTGTGGGACGACGGCGTGATCGATCCGGCCCAAACCCGTGCCGTGCTGGCGCGCGGCTTAGCGGCCGCCGCCAACGCGCCGCTTGAGCCGACGCGCTTCGGCGTGTTCAGGATGTGAGGTCGTGGGCGAGGATTCGCTGTTACTGTCTGTCGAGGACGAGGTCGCAACGCTGACCCTCAACCGGCCTGACGTGCACAACACCTTCAACGACGAATTGATCGAGCGCTTGTCCGGTGCGCTCGAGGATATCGGCAACGATGCGACGGTGCGGGCCGTGGTCCTCGCCGGGCGCGGCAAGAGCTTTTGTGCCGGTGCCGACCTCAATTGGATGCGCGCAAGCGTGGATCATTCGGAGGCCGAAAACCTCGCTGACGCGAATCGCCTGGCCGAGCTTTTGCACCGGCTCGATACCTTACGCAAACCGACCGTGGCTCTTGTGCACGGCCCGGCGATGGCCGGCGGGATCGGCCTGATCTGCGCCTGCGATATCGCCATCGCGGCGCGGAGCGCGGTCTTCGCCTTGACCGAGGTACGACTCGGCTTGATCCCGGCCATGATCAGCCCCTATGTGATTGCCGCGATCGGGGCGCGCAACGCGCGCCGTTACGTTCTTACGGGCGAGCGCTTCGACGCCGGCGAAGCGGCGCGCATCGGCCTCGTGCACGAGGTCGTGCCGGACGATGCGC
>JAUVWK010000403.1 GCA_030604165.1 Alphaproteobacteria bacterium
ATGCCCGAGGACACCAGCGAGGTGGTGGGCGAGGCCGAGACCCTGGCGCTCAGGCAGGAAAATTTCCGCCAGTACGGCACCGATGTCTACGCCGTGCGCTGGTCCGGTGGCGGCGGTTTCGGCGATCCGATGCGGCGCGAGCCGGCGCGTATCCAGGCCGATCTCGAGAGCTTCGCGATCACCCCTGAGGCCGCGCGCGAGATCTATGGTGCGGTGCTCGACGAACAAGGCCAAGTCGATGCGCCCGCCACCGCAGAGCACCGCGCCGCCATCCGCGCCGCCCGCGTGGCGAAACATGGCGTCAAGCCGGCGCCCCGCGACGGGGCGCTCAAGCTCGAGGCCACCGACAATCTGGCGCTGCGCGAAGACGCCGCCGGCGCTTTTTGGGCCTGCGCCCATTGCGCCGCCGACCTCGGCCCGCTCAAAGCCAACTACAAGGCGGCCTGCATCCGCGAGAACGCGCCGGTCTCGGCCTCGAACCCGCTGGTCGGCGATCCCGCCCGCTTCATCGACGACGCGGTCGAGTTCCGCCTCTTCTGCTGCCCCGGCTGCGGCGGCCTGATCGAGACCGAAATCACCGTCGCCGCCGACCCGGTGCTGGTGGACATCGAGCTGGCGCGATAACCGGCGCCGCAAAGGGAAGAAAGAAAAACCACCAAGGCACAAAGCCACCAAGAGAAAAAGACGAAGACCATAAGGGCGCGTAGCGCCCTTGATTTTTCTTGGTGCCTTGGTGTCTTGGTGGTGTGATTTCCTCGCGGCTCGCTTGCGCAGGCTATCGTGCCGGCCCACAATCGGTGGCGACGAACAAGGCCGGGGCCATGGAAAAAACCTTCGATTTCTCCAACGCGCACAAGGATCTGATCGCGCGCGACGCCGAGCGGGTGCTGGGTTGGCGTTATGCGCCGGGCATCGTCTTCGAGAGCGGCCGCGGCGTGCTGCTCAGCGATGTCGACGGCAACGACTATTACGATCTCACCGCCGGCATGATGTGCCTGGCGCTCGGCCATTCGCACCCCGAGCTGACCAAGGTCATGCGCGAGCAAGCCGGCCGCTTCGTGCACGAATCCTCGTGGTATTCCAACCCCCATTTAATCGCCTTCGCCGAACTGATCGCTTCCACCCTGCCCGCCGGCCTCGATGTGGTGAACTTCACGGTCACCGGCTCCGAAGCCAACGAGGTCGCCATGCGCATGGCGCTCGCCGCCACCGGCAGGCACGACATCGTCTCGGTGATCCGCGGCCTGCATGGCGGCAGCCTCGCGGTCGAAGCGGTCACCACCATCGGCGGCGCGCGGCGGCGCAATCTGGGCCCGCTGATGGCGCCGGCCAACGCGCCGGCGATCTACGCGCCCTTCTGTTATCGCTGCCCGATCAATTTGGCTTATCCGGCGTGCGACGTCGCCTGCCTCGAGGCCTCGGTCGAGCTGATCGATCACGTCAGCAGCGGCGAGGCGGCGGCCGTGATGGCCGAGACCATGCTGGTCGCCGGCGGCATGGTGGTGCCGCCCGCCGCATGGCTGCCGCGGCTCAAGCGCCTGGCCCACCAACTCGGCGCCTTTCTGGTCTTGGACGAGGCGCAGCTTGCGCCGGCGCGCACCGGTAAGCTCTGGGCCTTCGAGCATTACGACACGCCGCCCGATATCCTGACCTTCGCCAAGGGCATGAGCGCGGGCCTCGCGATTTGCGGCATGGTGACCTCGCGCGAGATCGCCGAGGCCGCGCGCGGCAAGGCGGGCACGCCCTGGGCCGGAACCTATTCGGGCGATCCGCTGCCGGCCGCGGTGGCGCTTAAGCAGCTCGAGATCGTGCTGCGCGACAAGCTGGCCGCGCGCGCGGAACTGCTCGGCGCCCATTTGCGGGCGCGCCTCGAGGCGCTTTGCCAGGCTTACGAGCCGCTCGGCGAGGCGCGCGGCGTCGGCCTTTATCAGATGCTCGACGTGGTCGCCGACAAGGCGAGCCGGCGGCCCGACCTCGCCATGGCCGAGCGCATCCGCTACAACGCCGCGCTCGAGGGCGTGATCCTGATCTGCGTGAAGAATTTTCTGCGCATCTGCCCGGCGCTGATCGTCACCGAGGCCGAGATCGACGATTTCTGCGGCCGCCTCGAAGTGGCCATCAAGCGCGCCCTCGACGGCTACCCCAAGGAGGTCGATTTCCGCGCCTCATCCTCGCTCGCGCTGGGGGAGGACACGGCGGCGGAGTAAAGGGGCAGCGTTCCCCACCCCCTATTCCATCTTGGCCTTGAGCTCTTGGCGGAGCTGTTCGAGCACGGCGTCTTCCTCGGTGCCGAGCTCGGCGGTGCGCAGGCCCGTGAGGATGGCGCGCGGCGCCAGCAGATAGTGGCTCAGCAGCGAGCTTTTCATTTCCTCGATCGCCTTGCGCGTCTCCTCCGTCTCGGGCTCGACGTCGTCGGCGAGCTCCGGCATGTAGGGCTCGGTGACGTCGTCGCGCGCGGTCTGGTCGACCAGCGACTGCATCGCGGCCGCGGCGTGATTGGAGGCGAGCGCGCCGCTCCGGTCCAGGGCCCGCAAGATCACGATCTGCGCGTTGATCAGGCCGAGAAACCGCATCTGATCGAGGGTTGCACGAAACTCTTCCTTGTCCACTCTTTGCCTCCGTCGTCGCTGCCGTGGGCCGCGCTATCGGGCCACTTGGAGCGCCAGTGTAGCACAGCCGCGCCAACCCTTGCGGGGCCGGGCCATCGCCATCATGCTGTGGCGGTTGCGAAACGGGCGGTTTCAGGGAGGCGAGCGAGCGGATGGGTCGGAAACGAGACAAGCCGGGGGCAAAGGCGCCGACGCCGGCGCCCGCCGGCACGGTCGCCGCGCCCGGCGGGCCAGCGGACCTCCGCGCCACGCTCGAGCTCGGCTTCGGCCATCATCGCGCCGGCCGCTTGGGCGAGGCCATGGCGCAATACCGCCAGGTGCTCGACCTCAGCCCCCGGCACCCGGACGCGCTGCACATGCTGGGCGTCATCGCGCTGCAAAGCGGCCAAACCGAGACCGCGATCCAGCATATTCAACGCGCCCTCGAGATCGCGCCCCAGCTCGCCCAGGCGCATCACAATCTCGGCTTCGCCTTGCGCGCCGCGAAGCGGCTCGACGACGCGCTCGCCGCGTTCCGCCGCGCCGTCGAGCTCAAGCCCGACTACGCCGACGCCCACAACAGCATCGGCACGCTGCTGGTGGAGGATCCGGCGCGCCTCGACGAGGCCGAGGCGGCCTTTCGCCGCTTGCTCGCGTTGGCGCCCGACAACGCCGCGGCGCACAACAATCTCGGTGTCGCGCTGCACCGCCAAGGCCGGCACGACGAAGCGGCCGCCGCGGTCGGCCGCGCGCTCGAGCTCAAGCCCGACTACGCCCAGGCGCATAACAGCCTGGGTCTGATCCTGAGCGCCCAGGGCCG
>JAUVWK010000312.1 GCA_030604165.1 Alphaproteobacteria bacterium
GGGCTCGATCTGCACGAGGCCGCGGCCGCCGTCATGAACGTCGCGACGGAAAATATGGTGCGCGCGATCGAGGACATCACGGTCAACCAGGGCATCGATCCGCGCCAGGCGGTGTTGATCGGCGGCGGTGGCGCCGCCGGCCTCAACGCGGCGCAGATGGCACAGCGATTGGGCTGCCCGCAAGTCGTCATCCCCGATGTGGCGGCCGCCCTGAGCGCGGTCGGGGCGTTGATCTCGGATCTGCGGGCGGAGTTCAGCGCCACGCTTTACACCGACACCACGGCGTTCGATTTCGCCCGCGTCAACGACGTCTTGAGCGAGCTCGAAGCCAAGTGTCGCGACTTTATCGCCGGTCCCGGCGCCGGCTCGCTCGAGCATGCCATCGCCTTCACCGCCGAGGCCCGCTACCCGAGCCAAATTTGGGAGATCGAGGTGCCGCTGCGCGGCAATCGCCTCGAGAGCGACGCCGACGTGGCCGCGTTGCGCGAGGATTTTCACGCCGCGCACCAGGAGATTTTCGCCATCGCCGATCGCGAATCCGAGGTCGAGATCGTCGGCTGGCGCGCCAATGTACGCTGCCGGCTGCGCGAGCCCTCCAAGCGGCGGGTGGTCGAGACCGCGCACGATTTTCCCGCCGCCGCACGCCGGCAAGTCTATTTTCCGGAGGTCGGGATCGTCGAGGCGGAGGTCCTGCGTCTGGAGGCGTTGGCGCGGGACGTCGCGGTTCAGGGGCCCGCGATCGTCGAATCGTCCTTTACCACCGTGGTCATCGAGCCCGGCGCCAGCGTGGAGCGTCGGCGCTCGGGCAGCCTCGTCATCACGCCGGCGGCCGAGGCTATCCGCGAAGTCGACACCGGCGGCGACCTGGACGGCGTGCAGATGGCGATCCTCTACAAGCGCCTCGAGGCGATCTCCAGCAAGATGGCCAATACGTTGCTGCGCACCGGCCGCTCCGGCGTGCTCAACAGCGCCCGCGACTTCTCCTGCTGTATCGTGACCGGCGATAACCGCCTGCTTTGCGCCTCGGAAAGCCTGCCGGTGCATGTCTTGCGCGGCGCCGACCTGATGTGCGCGGCGATGAAGGAGTTTCATCCCGAGGTCACGCGCGGCGACGCCTACCTGCATAATTCGCCCTACCACGGCAACACGCACCCCGCCGACCACACGATTCTGGCGCCCGTCGTGGACGATGACGGCATCCACCGTTTCACGCTGGTCGCCAAGGCCCATCAGGCCGATTGCGGCAATTCGATCCCGACCACCTATCACGGCAGCGCGCGCGACGTGTATCAGGAGGGCGCGCTGATTTTCCCGGCCGTCCAGATCCAGCGGGATTACCAAGACATCGACGATATCATCCGCATGTGCCGCTTGCGCATTCGGGTGCCCGAACAATGGTGGGGCGACTACCTGGCGGCGCTCGGCGCGGCCCGGATCGGCGAGCGCGAGATCTTGGCGCTGGGCGCCGAGGTCGGCTGGGACACCCTGGCGCGCTTCGCCGAGCAATGGTTCGACTATTCCGAGCAGCTCATGGCGGACGCCATCCGCAAGATGCCGGGGGGCCGTGCTACCTGCGAAAGCCGGCACGATCCCTTCCCCAACGCCGAAGAAGGCATTCCGGTGCAGGCGATGGTCGAGGTCAGACCCGATGAGGCCATCGTCGAGATCGATTTGCGCGACAATCCCGACAGCTTCCCGTGCGGTCTCAATCTCAGCCGGGCCTGCTCGGAGAGCAACGCGCTGCTCGCCGTGTTCAACGGCATCCCCGACGCGGTGCTCCCTAACGAGGGCTCCTTTCGCCGCATCAAGGTTCATTTACGCGAGGGCTGCGTGGCGGGCATCGCGCGGCATCCGACAAGCTGTTCGGTAGCGACGACGAATTTGGCCGACCGCGTCGGCAACTCGGTGTCGCGCGCGCTGGCCGAGCTCGGCGACGGCTTCGGCATGGCCAGCACGGGCTCGATCATCCCGCCCGCGCTCGGCGTGATATCGGGCACCAGCAAGAAGACCCGCGGCCCCTACGTGAACCAGATTTTCCTGGGCTGGGGCGGTGGCGCGGCCGCGCCCCACTGCGACGCCTGGATTTCCATCGGTCATATGGGCAACGGCGGCGGCTGTTATCAGGACAGCGTGGAGCTCGACGAGATGCGTTTTCCCCTGTTCGTCACGGGCCGCCACTACTTGACCGACAGCGGCGGCTACGGCCGCACGCGGGGCGGCGAGAGCATGTATTCGGAATTCGGCCCGACCGATGGCGAGTTCGAAATCGGCTATGTCAGCGACGGCAACATTCGCGCGCCCGAGGGCGTGAGCGGCGGCGGCCCCGGCGCGCTGGCCAACCAATTTCGGCGCGACCCCAACGGCGATTTGCATCCGCTCGAGCCCTGCGCCCAGGTCATTATCCCCGAGGGCCACACCATCGTCTCCTATTCCTGCGGCGGCGGCGGCTATGGCGCACCGCTCGAGCGCGCCGCCGAAAAGGTGGCCAAGGACGTGCGGGAGAAGTGGGTTTCGGTGGCCTCGGCGCGCGCCGTCTACGGCGTCGTGACCGACGCGGACGGCAACCTCGACGACGCGGCGACCGTGGCGCTACGCCGCGAGATGGCGGACAAAGAGCCCTAAATCCGAGGCACTGCGGCGAAAATTCGGATCAGCCGCCGAGCCCGCCGTAGGAGTCCTTGTAGCCGATCGTCGCCAACACCTTGGCGGCCTCGCGCAGCGTCGCGTCCGGCACGTCGAGGCCGGCGCCGGCGGTGATACGATTGCAGAAATTGAAATAGGCGCAAATCGCGATGGCATAAAACAGCGCCTGGTCGTCCCAGCCCGCGTCATAGACGGCGGCCGCGTCCGCTTCGGTGAGGCGGGCCGGCGTCAGCGTGAGCTTGCGCACATAGCGCAGCAGCGGCTTCAGCTTGTCGCCCACCGGCGCGCTCTCGATATCCTCGAGCAAGGCCGGGATCAGCGCGGCCGAAACGCCAAGTTCCTCGGCCGTGAACGAGTGGCTGCGGTAGCAATAGGAACAGGCGTTGAGCCCGGAGGAAAAGGCGCCGATGATCTCGCGCTCTTCCGGCGTGAACGGCGCCGGCCCGCGCATCAAGGCGTCCTCGAAATCGATCACGCGCGCCATGGGCTCGACATGGGCCTTGAAGAGATCGAGCATGGTGGCGCCTTCGGGCAAGGAACGGAGCAGAGCCACGGCAGGCCTCCCTCGCGGTTCGCGGTCTTCGGTTGCCTAGTACCAAGGATCATGCCATGGCTGGTGAGCGCGGCCAAACCGCGCCTCGAGGCTCGCACCCGATAATGGCAGCGGTCTTTGTCTTCTAATGAGCATTTGTTAGGCTTATGAGCCTGCCACGCCCGCGCCGCGGTGCGTGACGCGTGGCTCCTCGGGTGCGGGATTCAAACGAGACAAGGTGCATGGCGAGCAACAGAAGACAACGGAAAGACAACCGTCGCGACCGCATCCTGGACGCCGCCGCCGCCCAGTTCAGCAAGGCCGGCTACAACGGCGCCTCGGTGCGTGAGATCGCCACCTCCGCCGGCATTCTGCCGGGCTCGATGTACTATCACTTTTCATCCAAGGAGGAATTGCTCGGCGCCGTCCACGAGGAAGGCCTGCGCAAGATCAAGGACGAGGTCACGGCGGCGATCGCCAACGAGAGCGAGCCCTGGGCGCGGCTCGAGGCGGCGTGTGCGGCCCATCTCGAGGCGCTGCACGAAAGCAAGGATTATGGCAGCGTCATCGCCACCGAGTTTCCGCGCCGGCATGCGAAAAAGCTGCGCGCCCGCATGATCGTGCAACGCGACGAATATGAAGAGATATTTCGCGGGCTCATCGCCGACCTGCCGCTGCGCCGCGGCGTGAGCCGGAAATATTTGCGCCTCTCGCTGATCGGCGCGATGGCGTGGAGCCTGGTCTGGTATCGGGCGGGGCGCGATTCGCCGAAACAGATCGCGCGGCAAATCGTCAATCTGTTTCGCTGCCCCGAGGCCGATGGCGGCTGAGCGACCGGCCTGCGCAACCAGGCCGCGCGAGTATCAGACCTCGAGCACGGCGAGCGCCGCCCCCACCTCGTAGTTCTCGCCCACCTCGCCGATGATCTCGATAATCGTTCCCGTGGCCGGGCTCTCGAGCTCGACCGACGATTTGTCGGCCTCGAGCAGCCCGATCACCTCGCCGGCCTCGACCCCGTCGCCAACCCCTTTGTGCCACTCGGTCATCACGATTTCCTCGACCGTGAGGCCCATTTTCGGCACCTTGACCGTGACCCGCATGCCTCACCGAC
>JAUVWK010000229.1 GCA_030604165.1 Alphaproteobacteria bacterium
CGTCAAGTCGATCCAGGTGGCGGCCAAATCGCTGAAGGAAGCCGCCCGGGCCTAATACCAAGGAGCGGTGATAATGACCCGTAGGGACGGCTTGCCAAGGTTTTCGGCTAGGAGCGTGCGGCCCCGGTCGGCCCTGTGCGATGCCGCAGCATCGGAAGCCGTGCGCGACGCCGTCCGAAAGCCTTGGCAAGCCGCCGGTCCGGTCGCCCATGCGACCCGTCGGCGGGCGTCGAAAGGCGTTGACGATGTCCCGCATCGCCTGCCACCTTCCTCCTACCCGACGGGCCGCCCGGACGATCCCACAAATCATTCCTGCGGGTCATTATCACCGTTCCTTGGTATAATCATGCCGCAGGCGACGATCTTTGCAATGGAGGTTATGGCGTGCTGAACCGGACCTTGCCGTTCTTGATGTTGGGCGCGGTGCTCTGGTTGGCGGCGGGCGCGGCCGCTGCTGCCGATTATGAGGACGGGCGCGAGGCCTACAATCGTGGCGACTACACGGCCGCGTTTCTCGAATGGCAGCCCCTCGCCGAAGACGGCGATGTGGGCGCTCAGACCGGCCTGGGTTGGATGTATTACAAGGGTCAGGGCGTTGTCCAGGATCACGCGGCGGCGGTGAGCTGGACCGAGAAGGCGGCGCGGCGCGGCAACGCGTTGGCCCAGAACAATCTCGGTTGGTTTTATTTCAAGGGGCAGGGCGTGGCGCAGAACAATGGCGAGGCCGCCCACTGGTATCGGCTAGCGGCCGATCAGAACAACGCCAACGCGCAGACCAATCTGGGGTTCATGTATGCCAGCGGCTACGGCGTGCCGCGCAATGACGTCGAGGCCGTGCGCTGGTATCGCTCGGGCGCCGATCAAGGTAACCAGAGGGCTCAGACCAGTCTCGGCGACGTCTATCTAAAGGGCCAAGGCATCCAGCAGAATTATGCCGAGGCCCGCCGTTGGTACCGCGTGGCGGCGGAAAACGGCTATGCCAAGGCTCAAACCAGCCTCGGCGACATGTATTTGGCGGGCTTCGGCGTGGCCCCGAATTATGCCGAGGCGGCGCGGTGGTATCGCGCCGCCGCCGATCAAGGCAACATCGATGCCCAGACCAATCTGGGCTACATGCACCTCCACGGCCTTGGTGTCAGGCAAAGCAATAGCGCGGCGGCATCGCTCTATCGCGCCAGCGTCCAGGCCAAGAATTAGGGGCGCGGGCCGGTGCGATACCGGGCACGCGGGAAATGCCTTATTCGGGCGCCATCGCGGCGCGCACCTTGTCGAAATCGCCGCGCGGATTGTCCCGCGTCGGCAGCGCCGCCAGAAACGGGAACAGCTCGCGTTTCGCCACCTCGTGGATGCGCCTGAGCTCGGCCACCGGGTCGGCGTGCTCGTCGACCCTAAGATCGACGACTGGATAAATTTCCGGCCCGCGCACTAGCAATGCCGCCGACTGGCGGCCGCGTCGGTCGCCGCCGGCGGCTTGGCCGGCCTCGAGCGCGCGCAACAAGCGCTCGCCGAGCGCCATGTCGCCGGCCGCGTCGACGCCAGCCGCATTGACGCCAGCCGTGTCGATAAAGGCCTCGGCCATGGCCTCGACCGTGTCCGCGCCGACCAGCATGTTGCCTTGAACCATGTAGTCCGGGCCGCTGCGGTGGCCGCTCCAGGCGTCGATCTCGGCCCCGCTAAAGGCGGCCGCGCGGCCTGCGGCATCGACCACGCCGACTTGGCGCAGCGCGCCATCCGGCTCCGCCGCCATCACCCGCTCCAAGGCTTCGCCCGCCGTCTCGCCCGCGGCCAGCCGGTCGAGGATGCGGGGCCCCAAATAGGGATTGACCCAGGCCTGGGTGGAGACCGCGCCGACGCCGAAGCGGATGAACGGGCAGATGCTGCCGACGGCGGGCACCTTGGTGGAGACGGCGATGCCGAGCTGGCCGCTCGCCGCGTCGCGCGCCGCGATGGAGAAGGTGTTCAGGTTCATGCGTGGGCCTCCCGGGCCGCTAGTGTCCTGATTCCGAAATTCGTGGTATCGAATTTCGGAAAAAAAGGGACACTAACTATTTGAATCTAGTGTGATTCAGCTTCCGAAATTAGGCACCTTCAATGTGCCTAATTTCGGAACCATCACACTAGTGGGCGAGCCCCGGCCAGAGAGGGGCCGGAGCGCTCAGTCTAACCGACCGCGCGCCGGGCGCGGCCCCGTCGGGCGCGGTCACCCTCGCCGCAGCTAATTATTAACAGAATATATGTAGGTTATCGCCATCGGCTACCGCAGAGTGTCTCGAAAATGACTTCATCAACCGCCATGCCCAGCGACGAGATCTCGCGCACGCTGCTGCTTCACGCAAAGTGGCTGGCGCGCCAGGCCGATGGGAAAAGGGCGGACTTCACCGGCAAGGACCTGACGCAAGCCGACTTCTCGCGCGGCGCCATGCAGCGCGCGTTGCTGGTCGGCGCGAACCTGCGGCAAGCCCGGCTCATCGAAGCCGATTTGACCGAGGCCGATATGTTCGCCGCCGACCTGACGGGGGCGGATCTAAGCGGCGCCAATCTGACCAAGGCTGTGCTGCGCGGCGTTTCGATGAAAGGCGCCAAGGCGACCGACGCGATTTTGGTCGATGTCGATTTTCGCGGCGGCGCGATTATCCGTGACGATGGGCAAGACTCGATTGGGCGCGACCATACCGATCTTTCGGAGTGCGTCCTGGATTACGCCCTGCTGACGCGCGCGCATATGTCGGGCGCCGATTTGCACGGCACCAGTTTCATCGGCGCCGACCTCGAAGGCGCCAATCTGTCGGGCGCCAACCTGACGGGCACGAATTTCTCGAAGGCCAATCTGAGCCGGGCGAACATGTCGGGCGCGCGGATCGTAAATGCGCGTTTCGCCGAGGCCAACCTGCGGGCCGCCTCGCTCGAGCGCGCCATTGCGCGCGACACGGATTTCCGGCAGGCCAATCTCGACGATGCCTCGCTCAGCGGTGTCGATCTGGCGCAGTGCGACCTCGGCGATTCGACGGCGCTGATCGACGTCGGGCAGCTCTCGCCGGCGATTCGGCGCGCCCTGGATGAGCACCGGAAATGGCTCGAGACGAACGGCAAGGAAGGTCGACGCGGGGCGCTCGTGAAGGAGGACTTGCGCTATGTCGACTTCTCGGGGCGCGACCTCAGCGGCATGGTCCTACGCGGCGCGAAGCTGGTTGGCGCCAATTTGTCTCGCAGCGTGTTGATCATGAGCGACCTCTCGGACGGCGACCTGCGCGAGGTCAATCTCGAACGCGCAGTCTTGCTCGGAACCCTGTTCGCCGGCTCGAACTTGTCGCGCGCCATCCTGCGCGGCGCGGTCATGAAACCGATCGAGGTCAAGAGCAAGGACGGCGCCGCCACCGGGCGCACGCAAAGGCCCAACCTGAAAAACGCCGATCTGAGAGGCGCGGACCTGACCGGGATCGACCTCTCCCAATGCGAGATGACGGGCGCGAAGCTGGACCGCGTCAAGGCTGACAGCTAACCAAATCGAACCCAGATGTCCTCGGGCTCGAGGTGGGTTGCGTCGAAGGCATCCAGCTCCTTGTCCAACAAGCCGACAAAGATATCGTCGCCCAAGGCGCGCCGCACGTTGAACTTCGCGTTGAAGCAACGGTGCTCGAGGCCGTGTTTGTCGGTGACGCAGTATTTCTTGATCGAAAACTCGTTGGCCGAGGGCTGTTGTCCGGTCAGATAGGCCTTGGCGCCGGTGATCTCCCCGCCCGGCAGGGGGATGCCGATCAGTTTGCCGACGCCGTGCTGTGCCAAGGCGACGAAGGTCGGCGTATCCACGTTGCGCCCGCCGATCCGATCGATCCAAATCCGTTCCGCGTCGGAGAGATGACGCGTATGGCTGCCGATCAGGAGCTGGTTGGCGAGCGCCGCCGACACTTGGCGGGCGAGATCGATGGTCACGTCGCCGACGATGAAGCCCGAGAAATCGGGCCGGCCGCCAAAGGCCTGATAATATTCATAATGACTGCCGAAATGGATGCCGCAACGAAGTTTCGGCTGGCTTTCCGTCTCGGCCAGTTGGCGGGCCGCGGCGTTGTAGGCGAGGGCTAGCATGGTCGTGTGGTAGAGCGCCAAATCCGCCGCCAGGCCCTCATTGCGGTTCCAGGCGTAGAAGCCGTCGCCGGTGGTGGAGATGGAAAGGTCGATCGGCATGCCCACGTGCTGGCAGTGGGAGGCCGCCAAATTGATGTAGTGCGTGAGCATGTTGAGCTGCGCCACCTGCTGGAAGCGCGAGAAGAGGGAAAAACTCACGATGTCGAACAGCGCCACGGCGCGGCAGCGGCAATGGGTGATCGTGTAGTGGCGCAACAGCTCGTCGATCGCGGCGGCCTCGGGCAGCTCGAACGACAGCGAAAGGTCGGTGGAGAGGCAGCCGGACTCGATCAGTGCCGCGAACTGCTCGTCGGAGGTCACCTGGCGGTGGATCTCGAGCAGGTCGGGGTGGGCCTTGGCCACCTCGGCCAGGGCGTGGCCCGGCAGATAGAGCAATTGGATGCCGCTGGGCAGCGCCCGCCAACCCACGATGACGTTGGCGCCGAGGCACCAGACCTTGCGCAGGGCCTGGTCCAGTTCCTTGCCATCGGCAGGCGAGAGGAGGGTGGTGGCTTCGATCATCGACGGGTACCCCGCGCGCAGCCGACGCGGCCGGACGACCCCGCCACGTCACGGTCAGGCTTTACCGCGAAATGGTGAAATAATTCGTTAAGGAATGGTGCCGCCGGAAAGAATCGAACTTTCGACCTCGCCCTTACCAAGGGCGCGCTCTACCCCTGAGCTACGGCGGCGCTGTGGCCGTACTTTGGCGGCGCACCTTGCCACAGCCGCGTCGGGTCGGCAACACGCGGATCGGCCGCGCCTTGGTTTTAGGGCGTGGCGGCGGGCGCCTTGACCGGCGTCTTGACCCTGGGGCGGCGGCGCGGCAAGGTCGGGCGCGCGGCGAAAACCAGCCAGGCGGCGGGCATCGGGGCGTTATGAGCAAGCGACAAGACAAGGCGCCGCCGGTGCTGACGCCCGCGCGACGGGCCGAGCAGGAGGCGCGCCGCGCCCGGCTCGCGGCGCAACTGCGTACCAACTTTCGCAAGCGCAAGGCGCAGCAAAGCGCCCACACCGCGACAA
>JAUVWK010000231.1 GCA_030604165.1 Alphaproteobacteria bacterium
CGTTTTCCTGCTGTGGCCAGCGCGCCAGCATCCAACGCAGCACAAGGGGCGTCAGCAGACAGGTCACCAGGGTAATAAAGATCAGCGCCGAATAGACCTCCGGCGGCACCGCCCAATCGCCGAGCTTGCGGCCTTCGCGCGCCACGACCATGGCGATTTCGGCACGGGGCACCATGCTGACCCCGATCAAGGCCGCCCCGGCCGCGCCGCTGGTCAGCAGCGCCGGGCCACCAGCGCCAACCACCTTGCCGAGCACGGCCGCGGCCAGCAGCGCACCACCCAAACCGAGGCCGAGCGGCAGCGACGCGAGGTCGATTTGCAAGCCAATGCCGATAAAGAAGAAAGGAACCAGCATGTCGTGAATGGCGTCAAACGAGGCGTCGACCCGCACCGCCTCGGGGTCGCGGCTGAACACCAGGCCCGCGAACAAGGCGCCGATGGCGAGCGAAAAGCCCAGCAACCCGGCGAGCGCGGCGATTGCCAAACCGATGCCGATCATCATCAGCATCGGCGCCGGCATCGGCTCGAGGCGGCTCATCAGGCGGGTAATGGGCCGTTCCATATATTGCGAGAACAAGAAACATCCCGCCCCGAACAGCACCACCTTGAGGACGGTGAGGCCGGCCGTCGCGCCAGCCATTGCGATGATCGAGCCGTCCGCCGTGCCGCCGACGATGGGCAGGATATTGAGCAAAAGCAGCATCAACAAGATCGCCGAGAGGTCGTCGAGCTCGGCCACATCGGTCAGCAGCGCGCCGTTGCGCGAGCGCATGGCGCCGGCTTCGCGCCAAATCGTGATCATGATGCCGATACTGGTCGCGGTCAGCGCAATGGCGACAAAGAGACTTGGAATCAGCGCGATCCCGAGCAGGTGGCGCGCGACGAAATAGCCCGCGCCGCCGCTTAGCACCACGTTGACAACCCAGATCAAGAGCGCGCGGGGCAATTGCTGGAGCAAGCCGCGCAGATTGCTTTCCAAACCGATGCGGAACAGCAGCGCGAAGATGCCGAGCTCCGCCACGAATTCGAACTGGGACTGCATGACCGGCGAAAGAATGTCCCACCGCGAATCGGCGGCGCCGAGCGCGAGACCCAAAACGACGAAGCCGATCAGCGGCGGCACACCGACGCCGCGCAGGCCCGCGCGAACCAGAATCGCGCCCACAATCAGCCCGCCGAAGATCAAAATGGCGAGCGAAACCTCGTATGTCGCATCAAGCATGAATCTGACTCAGCGACCGGACGCTCGACTCACGGCCCCCCGGCGACACCGACGTCCGGCGCCGGAGGCACGGGCGCAGCGCCCTCGGGCTTGGTTTCGGCATCCCGAGGCTTGGTTTCGGCCGGACGATCGAGCGGCGTCGGCGGCGACGCAAGCTGCTCGACCGCGGGCGCCGCGTGCTGGCGCAAGGCAAGCGAATCCCGCGCCCCGCAATGGGCGCAGGCGAGGGCCCACTCGGCGCCCGGCGCGCCGCAGCGCTGGCACGTCCAAACCGGGTCCGGCGGCGTGCGGCTGGCCTCGAGCAGCCAGCGCCGCGCGGCCGCCTCGTCGCCATGCTCGGCCTCCTCGAGCCGCGCCAACAACTGGAAAACCCGGGCGCTCGGGCGCGCCTTGGCCGCCGCCACCAGGTGCTGCCGCGCCTTTCCCCAAAGCTTGGCCTCCAAGGCCGTCTCGGCGAGCAGAAGATGGCTGTCCGGATGGTCCGGGTTGAGCGACACCAGCCGTTCGACGCGCTTCAGCCGGTCCAGCGGCGACTCCTCGAGCAGCAGGGCCAGATAGACGCGCCCGGTGGCGGGGTGCGGCGCGCGCTCCCAACCCTCGGTGACGATGCGGGCCGCCGCCTGGCGGCGCCCGGTTTCCAGCGCCAGCTCGGCCGCCGCCACGATCGCCGGGACGAAGCCGGGCGCCGCCTCGCGCGCCTCGTTGGCCAGCCGCAGCGCCGCTTTGATCTCGCCGCCGGCCCGCGCCACCCGGCTTTGCTCGTAAAGCAGCGAGGCCTTGCGCCGCGCGCCGGCTTCAACGGCCATGACGCGATGGCGCAGGGCGCCGCGCAAGGTGACCATCGCCTCGCCCCAGCGCCCCGCCCGGGTTTGCAGCTCGAGCAGCGCGGTCAGCACCCACGGCGTCTGCGGGCGCAGGGCGAAGGCGCGTTCCGCCAGCGTCAGCGCCATCGCCGCGTCGCCGGCCTTGTTGGCCTGGACCAAAAGGCCGCGCAGCCCGAGAAATTCGGTCTCGGAGCGCTCCAGCATGGCCTGGAAATATTCCCGGGCCTGCGCCTCGTCGCCGTCGAGCTGCGCCGCTTGTGCCGATAGCAGCAAGGTTAGCGGCGGCTCGCCGAGCAATAAATTGGCGCGCCGCGCCAGCCGGCGGGCGCCCTTCGCGTCGCCGGCGGCGGCCGAAACCAGCCCTTGCGTGAGGGCCAGATATCCGTGCCGCTGGCGGCGCAGCGTGCGGGCCTTGGAGACCCGACGCGGGCCGAACCAAAACCAACGCAGCAGCTGATAAATCGTCGCCGCGATCGCCGCCGCCAGGGCCGCGCCCCCGACCAGCGCGGCCGGCGAGGTCTCGATCAGGTAGGCGCCCCAGGCGATCTCGACATGGCCGGGCTCGTCCGCGACCCAGACGGCGGCGACCGCGATCGCCGCAACGAAGACGAACAAGAGGAAGATCCGGATCATCCGCCCGGCGCCGGGGCCTCCGGCCAATGGTCGATCAGCTTGCCGGCGACATGGCTGTTGAGCGCGGCGACGGTGCGCTCGAGCGAGAGCCTGGCGCGGGCCTCGGCAAGCCAGTCGCTCGCGCCCATGGCGGCCGGGCCGCGCAGCTGCTCGAGCGCCGCCACGGCGGCTGCGAGGTCGCCCGCGGCCAGCTCGGTCTGGGCCCGCGCGATATGCGTCTCCGGGCTCGCGCCGTCGAACTCGCCCGTGGTGCGCCGCACCGTGACGATCTGCTTGAGCCGCGCCAGGGTCTCGTCCACCCAGTCGCCGTCTTCGGGCAGGGCCGCGGCGCGAATGATGTCGCGCGCCGCGGCGCCGAAGCGGGCGCGCAAGCGGTCGAGCGTGGACACGCCACGAGGCGCGACGGCTTCGAGCGAATGCAGGTGTCCGGCCACGGCCGGATCGTCGCCGGCGACGGCGCGCAAGGCCTCGAGCTCGCGCGCAAAGGGGAGCGACTGGCGCGCCGCCGCCGAAAGCTGGCCCGCGGCATAGACCGTGGCGACTAGCCGGACATCGGTGGCGCGGTGTCGGGTGGCGCTTTGCGACAGTTGCTCGACCCGAGCCGCCATGGCGCCGACGCTGGTCGCGAGCGCGGCGCGCTGCTCGCGCCAAGTTGCGATCTCATCGGCCGCGCCGGCGCTCTCGAGCGCTTGTTCGAGCGTATCGAAACGCGCGGCCAAATTTTCCACGGCGAGAGCCCGATCCGCACCCTCTTGCTGCGCCACGCGGTCTTCCAGCGTATCGAGCCTGAGGCCGAGCGCTTGCATCGCCTCGGGCTCGGCGGAGAGGCCCGACGATGGCCGTCTTGCGATCGCCTGTTCCAGCGCCGCCGTGCGCTCCGCCAAGCTCTGCTCCAGCGCGGCAAGCCGGGCCCGCAGCGCATTCAACTCAGCGTCTTGCGCCCGTGCCGCCGCAGCGTCAGGCGCGGCCTCGGGCGCGGTTGCTTCGGTCATCGCCGGCGTCGGCTCGGCGCTGTCTGTTGCCGGGACCTCCGGCGCGGCCTCGCCCTCGACGACCTCCGCATCCGAGGGTTCGAAAATCGGCGTTTCGACGCTCTGCTTGATCGACGGCCAGGCCGCGTAGATTCCGGCGCCGATCAGGACGACAAGCAGCAGCACCGCCGCCCAGGGCAAACGACCCCGGCCGCGCCGCGGCCCGCTCGGCCGGGGCGGCTCCGCGCCACGCGAGTCGGGGCGGTCGCCGCGCGGCGTGCCCGCACCCGGTCTAGCGTCACCCTTCGGCATGGCTCTGGTCGTCTCCGATTCCGCTGTTATGCAACGGCGAGCGTATCGCGCGGCACCCCCGGCGCATCGATACGGGTTTATCTATCAGAGGTGCGTGCGCGACATTCGCGCTCCACTTCGTCGAGCAGCGCCGCCTGATCCGGCTGCGCCGCGATGCGGATGGCTCGCCAATCGAGGGCGCCCGCCGCTTCGGCAACCGCCGCGCTCAGACACACGGCGGCGATCCGGCGCGCCGCAGGCTCCAGGCGGGCCTGATTGATGAGATTAACAAAGGTGGTCGCCGTGCGGGGAGAGAAAAACAAGGCCGCGTCGAGCGTGCCCTCGACAAGGGCCGCCTGGGCCGCCTCCGTCAGCGCCTTCGCAGTGTGGGCTTCGTAAAGCACCACCCGGCGCAGCGCAAAGCCGCGCGCGCCGAGATCGCCGGCGAGATCGCCCGCGACCGCCGAGCCCGCCACGTGCAAAAGCGCACCCGCCCCGGGCTCCAACGCGCCGGCGACAAGGCCGGCCAGCGCCGCGACAGTGCCGTTCGCCACCCGCAGCGAGGCGAATTGGGCCGCGCGCGCCGCCCGCGCCGTCGCCTCGCCGACCACGAACAGCGGCATCTGCCGGCCGGCCGGGGCGGCGCCGAGCGCGGCTTCCAGGGCGCGCGCGCCGTTGGCGCTGGTCAGCAAGACCGCCTGCACACCGGCCAAATCGAGCCCCGGCGCATCTTGGTGCGGCACCATGCGGAGCAAGGGTTCGATGAGGCTGTCGATGCCCCGCGACCGCAGCTCCGCGGCCAGGGCTTCGGAATCGGGCCGCGGGCGCGTGAGCAGAACGCGAAAGCGCTTCACGGCGCGGGATCGAAGAAGCCCAGACCGGCCGCGGCGCGCAGCTCGCGCCCGGCCTCGGCGCCGAGCGCCGCGGCGTCGCCGGCTGGACCCTCGCGGTTGGCGCGGTGGCAAGCACTGCCGTCGGGCCGGGCGATAAGCGCGCGCAAGGCGAGGCGCGAGTCCGTGCCGAGCTCGGCCAGCGCCGCGATGGGCGTGCGGCAGGAGCCGTCGAGGGCAGCCAACAGGGCACGCTCGGCGCGCACGCAAAGCTCGCTCGGCCTGTGATTGAGCGGTGCGAGCAGCGCCTGCGCACCGGCGTCGTCGCCGCGGC
>JAUVWK010000356.1 GCA_030604165.1 Alphaproteobacteria bacterium
GCGGTGCTTGCCGAGGACATCGACCGTATCCTGGCCCGCTGCCCGAACCTCAAGCTTCACCTCAACTGCACGCTTGGCGATCAGGTCAGCCTGGACGATCTGAAAGAGCGCCACCAGGCGGTCTTGCTGGCGATTGGCGCGACCTGGGGCAAGGCCATGAACATCCCCGGCGCGGACCTGCCCAAGGTGTGGGAAGGCGTCGACTTGTTGCATCGGGTCAATGCGGGCGAGCGCCCCGAGGTGGCGGGCAAGGTGGTGGTGATCGGTGGCGGCGATGTCGCCATGGACGTGGGCCGCACGGCGCTCCGTCTCGGCGCCGCCGAGGTCCACCTATCGGTGTTGGAAAATCGCGACAGCATGCCCGCCCATGAGCACGAGCTCGATGGCGCCTTGGCCGAAGACATCCGCCTGCACAACGACCGCCTGCCGACCGGCATCGCTGCCGACGGCGCGGATGTGACGCTGCGTTGCGTGCGCACCGAGGGCGGCGGCCTCGACGCCGACGGCCGTATCCAATTCGAGGTCGTCGAGGGCTCCGACTACGAGGTTCCTTGCGACCTGGTCATGACCGCCGTGGGCCAGCAAGCGGAATGCGACGAACTGGAGCGGCGCGGCATGATGGAGCGCGGTTGCGTCAGCACCGATTCCGAGACCATGCGCACCAAGGACCCCAAGGTGTTTGCCGCCGGCGACGGCGCCTTTGGCGGCTCGACCATCGTCGAGGCCATGTATCAGGGCCACAAGGCCGCCTATTACATAAAGGCGTTTCTGGACGGCATCGACAATCCGATGCCCTACAAAACGCCCCACCGCACACGGCGGGTCACGGTCGCTCAAGACATCCAGTGGTCGGAGATCCCGCCCATGAAACAGAAATTTCTCGGCCTCGGCGACGACCCGGCGGCGTTTCCCGAAAGCGAGGTCGGCTACGACGCGGAAACCGCCAAGGCGGAAGCGGCCCGCTGCTTCCGTTGCGACGCCGAGACCGGCTCGGCCGATTATTCGGTGCGCAACCGCGAGGACATCATCACCATGGCGCGGACCGAGCCGCAGGACCATGCCAGCCACGCGGCCATGCTGCGCCACCGCCTTACGACCCCCGATAATCCGTTTCCGGAGGGCCGGCCGGCGACGCTCGACGATCTCGTGTTCCTGCCGGCCAATCTGTCGCGTCTCGTTATCGACCCCTACCGCGAGGCCTGCCGCATCGACACCGAGATTGGCGCCGGGCGCATGACGCTGCCGCATCCGTTCATCGTCACCGGCTTCGACGACGCGCCTGAAGAGGTGCGCGCGACCATCGCGGCGGGTCTGGCGGAAGGGACGTGCAGCTATCTCGGCGCACGCCCCCTCGGCAAGGACGTGCCCTGGTGGCAATTGCTCGAGCCCGGCAGATCCGAGCCGAGCGCGGATGCCACGGCGCTGGTCTACGCCCTCGGCCACCATTTCCAAACGGTGAAGGCCAAGCGGCTCCGCGACGACCAAGTGCTCGGCCTCGCGGTCTCCTCGGCCGAGGCGCTGGCGTTGGTCATCCCCTACGCGCTCGACGGCGACTTCGACATGCTGCTGCTGGACGGCACCGGTGCGCTCGGCTCGCCCCAAGCCGAGCTGGCGGGCGCGCCCGACCTGACGATCTTGCGCGACGCGATACGGATTTTGCGCCAGCTCGACCGCGAGGAAGAGATCGACCTGGTTTATTTCGGCGGCGTGCGCTCGGGCACTGACACGGCCAAGGTGATCGCCCTCGGCAGCGTCGCCGTGGTCTTGGGCGTGCCGGTGGCGCTGGCCGCCGGTGGCGACTTCGCCGGCGGCGAAATGCGCTTCAAACCGGACCACGACAACGCCGACCGCGTGCGCGGCGTGGTCAACATCCTCAAGGCGAGCGCCGTCGAGGCCTCGATGATGGCGCGCTGCACCGGCAAGACCAACCTGCACACTGTCGAGCCGGAGGATCTGCGCGCGATCACGCTGGCCACCGCGGAGGCCACCGGCATCCCGCTCGCGGGCAAGCACTGACGCGGGACTCTCGGTCCGTGCGCCCTTATCGCGCTCGGCGCCGTTTGAACCGAACCCGCGTTAGTGGCATCGTCTGCCGATGCGCGTGCAGCTGAATTACGGCAAGGGCAAGCTGGCGGTCGACCTGCCGGGCGGCCTCGAGGTCAGCGTCATCGCCAAGCCGCCCATGCCGCTGCTGCCCGACCCGGCCGCCGCGATGCAGGCGGCGCTCGGCGCGCCCGTCGACGCGCCGCCGCTGGCCGAGCTGGCGCGCGGGCGCAAGAGCGCCTGTATCCTGATTTGCGACCTCACGCGGCCCGTGCCCAACGCCCTGATCCTGCCGCCGCTGCTGCGCGCCTTGCTGGCGGCGGGGATGGCGGCGGACGAGATCACGGTGTTAGTCGCCACCGGCCTGCACCGGCCCAACGAGGGCGCCGAGCTCGCCGAGCTGGTGGGCGACCGCTGGGTGCTGGAGACGGTGCGCGTGGTCAACCATTTCGCCCGCAACGACGCCGACCACGCGTTGCTCGGAACCACGCGCGGCGGCACCGTGGTACGGCTGGACCGGCGCTTTCTCGAGGCCGAGCTTCGCATCGCGACCGGCCTGGTGGAGCCGCATTTCATGGCCGGCTACTCCGGCGGGCGCAAGGTGATCGCGCCGGGCGTGGCGCACCGGGAGACCATCACCACCTTCCACAGCGCCCGCTTCATGGAGCACGCCGGCTGCGCCAACTGCGTGCTCGAGGGCAACCCGCTGCATCGGGAACAGCTCGAGATCATGCGGATGCTGGGCGGCGCGTTCGCCGTCAACGTGGTGCTCGACGACGAGCGCCGGCCCGCCTTCGTCAATTTCGGCGACGTGGTGGCGAGCCACGCGGCGGCGGTCGGCTTCGCGCGCGCCTATGTCGAGGTGCCGGTGCCGAGGCGCTTTGCCACCGTGCTGACCAGCGCCGCGGGCTATCCACTGGACCGGACCTATTACCAGACCGTCAAGGGCATGGTGGCGCCGCTGGACATTCTCGCGCCGGGCGGCAACATCGTGCTCGCCTCGGCTTGTTCCGAGGGCATGGGCTCGGCCGACTATATCGCCGCGCAGCGCCGCCTGATCGCCCAGGGCCCAGAGCGTTTTCTCAAGGCAATCTCGGCCCAGCGCCATGCCGCGATCGACGAATGGCAAACCGAAATGCAGCTCAAGCCGATGCGGGTCGGCGCGGTCCAGCTTTTTTCCGACGGGCTCTCGGCCGAAGACCGCGCGCTGACCGGCATCGAGGTGGTGCCCTCGGTGGTGGCGGCGGTGCGGCGCAGCGTCGAGCAAAGCGGCGACCCGCGCGTCGCCGTGATTCCCGAGGGCCCCTACGTGGTGCCCGTCTACCGCCCAGAGGCCTGAGACCAAGGAGCAGCGATGAGCAGCCAAGAGGTCGTTCTCGTCACCGGCAGCAGCAGTGGCCTCGGGCGGCTCATGGTCGAGACCCTGGCGCGCCGGGGCTATCGCGTGTTCGCCGGCATGCGCGAGATCGACGGGCGCAACGCCGCGCCACGGGCCGCGCTCGCGGCCTTGGCCGAGCGCGATGGGCTGGCGTTGGCAACGCTCGAGCTCGACGTCACCGACGAGGCCTCGATCGAGGCGGCGCTCGCGCGGGTGCTCGCCGCTGGCGGGCGCCTCGATGTGCTGGTCAACAACGCCGCCGTGAGCACGCTCGGCCTTACCGCGGGCTATACGCCGGCCCAGGTCGAGCACTTGTTCGATACCAACCTGCTCGGCGTGGTGCGCATGAACCGCGCCGTGCTGCCGCACATGCGCCGCGCC
>JAUVWK010000306.1 GCA_030604165.1 Alphaproteobacteria bacterium
GAGTTGCCGGCGGCGCCGTGCCTTTCCAGCCGCATCGAGACCGGCATCCGCATCGAGGCCGATATGCTCGCCCTGGTAAACGATATCGAGCTGCTGGTGCGGGAGGCACTGGCGCCCGCGACGGTGCGCTGCCGCGTGCGGCGCGGCGGCATCGTGCTCGAGCTCGACACTGCGTGCCTCGAGCGCCTCGACGCGGCTGCACGCGATCGGCTACGGGCGACCATCGACGCCATGGCGCGCCGCGCCGGGCTGGAGCGGCCCGTGACCTTCGGCCCCTACCGGATGGGCAGCGCCTTCTTGCGCCCTGCCGACGAGAGCGCGCCCGGCGAAGCCGCGCCGGCATGAGTGCACGCGACGTCAAGCTCGACTTCGAGCGGCACGACCGGCTCGGCTTCGACGAGGCGATTCTTTGCGCCGGCAAGAGCCCGGAGCAGCTCGCGACCATCCTCGACCAGGCGGCCGAAAAGGGCGCGCCGTTGCTGCTCACCCGGTTGGATGGCGCGCAGCTCAAGGCTCTGGCGGCCGGCCACACCGACCGGATCGATTACGAGCCGCTCTCGCGCACCGGCTTCTTCGGCGCGGTCGCGGAACCGAAGAGCGCGCCCACGGTCGCTGTGGTTACCGCCGGCACATCGGATGTGCCGGTCGGGCGCGAAGCGACGCGCACCTTGGCCTATTACGGCGTGGCCTCGCTCGCGATCAACGACGTCGGCGTCGCCGGCTTGTGGCGGCTGATGGAGCGCATCGACGAGATCGGCGCGCTGCCGGTCGCCATCGTCGCCGCCGGGCTCGACGCGGCGCTGCCCAGCGTGGTCGGCGGGCTCAGCCCCGGCGCCGTCATCGCGCTGCCGACCTCGACCGGCTACGGCGTCGCGCGCGGCGGCGAGACGGCGCTCAACGCCGCCCTGGTGAGCTGCGCGCCGGGCGTGGTGGTGGTCAATATCGACAATGGCTACGGTGCCGCCTGCGCCGCGCTGCGAATCCTGCGGGCGAGTTCCAGAGCGGCTCCACTTTAGTTGGAACCACTCTCGCTTTTTTGCTCACGGCAGCGGACCTATTGGTCCGCACCTGCGCAGGCGCGCCGGATAACCGGCGGGCCGCAGTCGCGGCCTTAAGCGAATCCACACATTCGTGAAATGGCCTAACTAACGCGCGTAGCGCCGCCACAAGGCATCGGCCGGCGGTCGGCGGTCGGGTTTGTCGCTGGCCGCGTCGATCTGCGCTTCGCTCGGGCCACCGTTGGCGAGCGCGCGAAAGGCGGCAACCACCGCGCCGGCGGGGTTGCCGTGGCGCTTGGCCGCGAGCGACAGGGGCTCGTCCAACGCGCCCGAGCAATGGGCGCAGGCCCAGGCGAGCCGCGCCATCAGCGCCGCCGCCTCGCCGTTTGGATAGCGCTTGAGGATCTCGATAATCGAGGTCGAGCCGCGTATCTCGCCCATCGCCCCGCCGCTATTCGGCCGCCCGCAGCGCCGGCTTTTCCTCGCCCGGCATGCGGATCGCGTCGCGCGGCAGTTGATAGCGCGCGAACGGCAGCACCGTGACCTTGGCATCGGCGCCGTGGCGCGCCATGGCGGCGGCGAAGGCCTCGTCGAGCGAGGTCGTGGCCTCGATGCCGATATCCTTGGCCATCTCAAGATTTTCTTCCCGCGTCACCACATGCAGCTGCTTGCGCGCCATCACCTCATAGATCGGCACCCAGATACAACCGGCCCACATCTCGATCTTGCGGGCATGGATGTCGCGGTAGATACGCTCGAGATTGGCCGCGTTCGGCGGCATGTAGGGCTTCATCAGGTCCATCAGCGCGAAGCCCGGAAAGTTGCCGACATGGGTGTTCACACCGAGCGACGGGCTGCAATAGATCAGCGTGCCGCCGTCGCGCACCACCAGGTCCGACGACATGCAGCCCCAGCCGGTGTGGAAGAAGAGATGATCGGTCGGCGCGAAGACGCCGCAGATGGCGATATCGGCCGGGCCGCCGGCCGGGCGCTCATAGGCATAGACATCGTTGAAAAAGCGGATCGCCTCGCGGTGCGCATCGGGGTGCAAGCCGAAATTCATGAAAGACACCCGTCCGCGGGTATCGAGCACGCTGTTCAGCGTCGCCATCAGGCCGCACAGTTCGGCCGCCTCGTCGATATCGGCGCGCATCGGCCCCGCCATCGCGCCATAGTGCGTCGCCGGCGACATGACAAAGGCGCAGTGGTTGGATTCGATGGTCTCGTCGGAAACGACGCCCGGCAGAATCAGCTTGCCGCCGCCGCCCGCGCCCCAATGGTTCGACTGCGCCTGACCCACCGATAGCGTGACGTCGGACCCGGCGACCTCCTTGTGGAGCCACACCGGCGTGCCGCGCGAGGTCATGCCGACCCAACTGTATTTGTCCTGATCGCGCGGCTCGTTCTGGTGGAACGCGATGCCGAGCCTTGCCATGCGCGCCAGATTTTCCTGGCCGAGCTTCTGCTCGGTGTCGGACTCCGACATCGGAAACACTTTGCCGTTGGCGCAGACGACGCGGGCGTCCTTGACGCCATGGGCCTCGATGGCATCGAGGATCGCCGGCAGGATCTTGGACGTCGGCGTGGGGCGGAATTGATTGTCGATGACGATCGCGAGGCTCTTGTCGGGCCCGATCAGCTCCGAAAAGCGTGGCCCGGAATGGGGCTGCTCGAGCGCCTGCGCCGTGGCCGCCGTAACATCGTCCAGCGCCTTGGGCTCGTCGGGATAAAGCGCCGCCAGCAGATTCTTCCGCGGGATCTCGAGCTGAAGCTCGTCCCGATAGATCTTGCTCGGATCGTCGGCCGAGCCGATGGTCAGCGGGTCCAACGATTCATAAGGGATGGTGGCGCGGTAGCTCTCTGTCATGGCGCGGGCCCTCCAATAAGAATAAGTGTTGATCGCCGCGGCGCCAGGTCAAGGCCGCGGGCTACCGGCCGATGGCGCAAGTTATCACGCCGGCCAGGACTTGTTGAGCGGCGGATTTGGTTAGAGCGGCACGTGGGCGGTGATCTGCGGCGCGCTGAGAATGTCGAGATCGCAGCCGAGATCGGCCTGTTGCACATGGGCCAAATGCAGCGCCAGCCAGCCGCGCTCGGCGCCCGGCGGCGGTGCGGGCGGCGACCAAGCGGCGCGGCGGCGCTCGAGCTCGGCATCCTCCACCAGGAGCTCGAGGCGGCGGCCGGCAACGTCGAGGCGAATCGAATCGCCGTTTCGCACCAGCGCCAGCGGGCCGCCCACCGCCGCCTCGGGGCAGATGTGCAAGACCACGGTGCCGAACGCCGTGCCGCTCATCCGCGCATCCGAGATCCGCACCATGTCCTTGACGCCGGCCTGCGCCAGCTTGCGCGGGATCGGCAGATAGCCGGCCTCGGGCATGCCCGGCGCGCCCTTGGGCCCCGCATTTTGCAGCACCAACACATCGTCGGGCGTCACCTCGAGCGCCGGATCGTCGATCCGGGCGGCAAGGTCGTCGAGCGATTCGAACACCACCGCGCGCCCGGTGTGCGAGAGCAGGCGCTTCGTCGCCGCCGATTGCTTGACGATGGCGCCATTCGGCGCGAGGTTGCCGCGCAACACCGCGAGCCCCCCTTGGCCATGCAAGGGCTCGGCCATGGTGCGCACCACCGTTTGCGGCCAGGGCGGGCTGGCCGCCGCCAGCTCCTCGCCGAGCGTGCGGCCGGTGACGGTCAGGCAGTCGAGATCGAGCAGCGGCGCGAGTTCGCGCAACAGGGCGGCGAGGCCGCCGGCCCGGTGCAGGTCTTCCATGTAATGCGCGCCCGAGGGCTTGAGGTCGACCAGCACCGGCGTCTCGCGGCTCATGCGGTCGAAGGCGTCGAGGTCGACCGCGATGCCGAGGCGGCGCGCCACCGCGGTGATATGGATCAGCCCGTTGGTGGAGCCGCCCACCGCCAACAGAACGCGCAGCGCGTTCGAGAACGCCGCCGGCGTCATGATGCGCTCAGGCGTCAGCCCCTCTTCGGCCAACGCGACGGCGCGGGCGCCGCTCTCGCGCGCGATGCGCCGGCGGTCGGCGTGGACCGCCGGCACCGCAGCGCTGCCCGGCAACATCATGCCCAGCGCCTCGGTCATGCAGGCCATGGTGCTGGCGGTGCCCATGACCATGCAGGTGCCCGCGGTGGGGCACAGCTTGCCGGAGATCTCGTCGATCTCCGCCTCGCCGATCTCGCCGGCGCGGTGCAGCGCCCAAAGTCGCCGGCAATCGGTGCAGGCGCCGAGGCGCTCGCCCTTGTGGCTGCCGGTCATCATCGGCCCGGTGACGAGCTGGATCGCCGGCACGCCGGCGCTCGCCGCCGCCATGAGCTGGGCCGGCACGGTCTTGTCGCAGCCGCCGATCAGCACCACGGC
>JAUVWK010000104.1 GCA_030604165.1 Alphaproteobacteria bacterium
CCTTGCGAGGATCAACGCCTTTGCGCATGTCGCGGATCATGCCCATTGCATCGGTCCGGGCGTTGTCGAGGGTGTGAAGGTTCGTCGGGCCGATGGTCACGCGGATCGTCTTGCCGCGCACGGCGCGCTGGACAATGTAAGATTTCGAGCCTGACTTGCCCGAGCAGAGAACGCCAAAGCCTTTGTAGTCGCGGTCCCAATGGAGATGCGGCTTTCCGCTCGGATCGGGCGCGGGCAGGGCCTTCACTTTTTGCTGGGTCATCTTCATGGCTGTTTCCTCAAATAACAGAATCGGGGCATCGGCGAATCCGTTTTCTCCCCAAAAGATTAGTAGGTCTAGGGGCCTTTGTACACTATTTTGTTATTTAGTCAACACCTTGACGGTGGAACGTGCCCTAAGACACTGTTTTTATAACCATTTGTAACGTCGTAACCTACAGCCTTCTAAGCTGTAGGTCCCAGGTTCGAATCCTGGAGGGCGCGCCATTTTGCTTCCCTGCAATTCCGGCCCTGCAATTCCGCTTCGAGGCGCCTCGGGCCGGTTTGGGTCCTGGGGCTACCCGACGGCCCGTTTCGCTGAGATCGGCCTGTCGTCCCTGTATGGCGGCCAATCATGGTCGGGAAAAATCAAGTCCCCATATTCTACATGCTGGGCAACGGCCATCAGGGTCAGTTCAAAGGTCGATTCACCGCCGCGGCTCAGCGCGAATATTCCCTCATCCACTTCTTCCATAATATAGAGGCCACGCGAGACAGGGGCAGGCACGTTGTCCACTGTAAACGTGACCTGTCCCCGGATTTCCACGCGCCAACGCTTTTTCATCGCGACGCCCTTCCCAAAGGTTGCGTTTGGCTGGCTCGATCTTAACGCCTGGCTCGAGAGATGTCGCCCACAGCCGCTGTCGGGGTAATATCACCGGCAGCGGGCAAAGAGCTCTCGTTCCGTGGCCGGCCGCGGCGGAAATCGAACTTGACCAAGATCACAGCGCCGCCGTTCGATTGCCTGTATCCTTGGTCCTAGTGAGCCAGACCTTCGGAGAGGGCCCTTCGCAGCCCAAGCGTTAGGCGCCCCGTGCATGAGGAGGGGGCGTGAATGACTCAGTGATGCGGCGTCCGTTTGGCAAGAGTCACGGTTGTCGGTTCGGCGAGCACATCGACCTGAATGACTTGGCGTCCTCGGACATCGAGCTCCTTAACGCGGCGCAGCTAATCCGCAAACACCGGCCGGGCGCGTACATCTTCGCTCAGGGCGACGAGCCGCAGGGCATCTACTGCGTTGCCAGCGGCTATGTCTTGTTGGGCAGGATCGGCGCCTTTGGCGACAAGATCGCCTTCGGCGTGGTCGGCCCCGGCGAGATCATGGGGTATCGGAGTTATTTCGCCGGGGATCGGCACGCCGCCACGGCGCGGGCCCTGACCGAGTGCCGCGTGTGCCTCATTCCTGGTCGAGCCATGAACCGCCTCCTCGACCGGAATACCACGCTGGGGCACCAGTTCTTGGCCACGCTCGCGCGCGATCCGGGGCCGCCCGATGGGCTTCTGTTGCGCGCTCATCATGTGCCCGCCCGCGTGCGCCTGGTGACGTTGCTGCTGATCCTCAGAGATCGTTTTGTCGTGACCGGCGCGGAGGATAGCGTAGAGTTCGATCTCCCGATCGGCCGCCGCGACATCGCCGCTTTGCTGGCCATGCGCCCCGAAACCGTGTCGCGGACGATCAAGGAGCTCGAGGACGACGGCATCGCGATCTTTAGCGACCGCCACGTGGTCGTGCCGTATCTGGGGCGGCTTTACGATATAGCCGGACTCGACCGACTGAATTGAGGCCTGTTCTCAGCGCCGCGCTCAAGGTCGGCGTCTTCCCACATCGCCTTACGCATGGTTAAAGTCGCACGACAGGCCATTGCTTCGCGCCGTGGCTTGATGGGGGGAGGGGCCATGCTCTTGCAGTCGTCGCGCCGTTCATTGCCGCTGCGCGCTCCCGCGCGGCATGAGGATTCACCATCGTGATTGACCCGGTGACGCTCGCGGTGCTCAAGGGCCGCTTGGAGCAGATCGCCGACGAAATGGACGCGACGCTGTTTCGCAGCGCCTTCAACCCGATCATCGCCGAGGCCCATGACGCCTCGCACGGCCTCTACGACGCCGAGAGCGGCGCCACCCTGGTGCAGGGCAAATCGGGCCTGCCGATCTTCGTCGGCGCCATGGCCTTCGCGGTCAAGGCCGTGATCGACAAGACCGCGCGCGAGGGGCCGCCCGACGACGGCGATGTCTATCTCTTCAACGACCCCTACGACGGCGGCACGCACCTCTCCGACTTCAAGCTGGTGCGGCCGTTTTTTCGGCGCGGCCGCTTGTTCTGCTACCTCGCCTCGGTCGGCCATTGGCACGACGTCGGCGGCAATGTGCCGGGCAACTACAACCCGGTGGCCACCGAAAGCTTCCAGGAGGGCATCCTGATCCCGCCGGTGAAGCTGTTCGAGAAGGGCGTGCTCAGGGGCGAGCTGATCGACATCCTGAAGGCCAACTCGCGCCTGCCCGATAGCCTTTATGGCGATCTCAACGGCCAGATCAACGCGCTCGACCTCGGCGCGCGGCGGCTCGCCGACTTGCTCGACGACTATGGCGAAGCGGTCGTGGCCGAAGCTTTCGATGAGCTGCGCGCACGGGCGGCGCGGCTCATGCGCGCTCACATCGCGGCCCTGCCCGACGGCGCTTACGCGCGCGAAGACTATCTCGACAATGACGGGATCAGCGATATACCGCTGCGCATCGCACTCGACATGCGGGTGCGCGGCGAGCGCCTGGTGCTCGATTTCAGCCGCTCCGCGCCGGCCTGCGCGGGGCCGGTCAACATCGCGCGCTCGACCGCGATCGCCGCCTGCTATGTCGCGCTCAAGCATGTTTTCCGCGACGTGCCGGCCAATGCCGGCGTGCTCGAGCCGGTCGAATTCGTGATCCCCGAGGGCTCGCTGTTGAGCGCCACCGCGCCGCGGCCGGTGGGCGGCTATACCGAGACGGTGCTGCGCATCATCGACGTGATCTTCTGCGCCATCGCCGAGGCCGCGCCGGCGCTGGCCAACGGCTGCGCCTACGGCACCATCAACGCGCTCTCGCTCGCTGGGCACCGGCGCGACGGCAGCCGCTGGGTGATGTTTTCCTTCTTCGGCGGCGGCCATGGCGGCCATCCGCTGGGCGACGGCCTCAATCACGGCAATGCGCCGATTTCCACCGCGACCATCCCGCCGCTCGAGATCCTGGAGGCGGCCTATCCGGTGAAGTTCATCCAATGGGCGCTGCGCCCCGATAGCGGCGGGCCGGGCAAACACCGGGGCGGCCTCGGCGGGGTCTACGGCATTGAGCTGTTGGCGGAAAGCGCCGATGTTTCTCTTTTCGGCGAGCGCGGCCGTTTCGCGCCACCCGGCGTGCTCGGCGGCGCGCCGGGCGCTTGCAATCGCTTTCAGTATCAACAGGACGACGGCCCGCACGAGCCGCCCTTGGCCTCCAAGATGGTCGGCATACGGCTCAGCCGTGGCCAGCGCCTGCTCTTGCAGAGCCCCGGCGGCGGCGGCTACGGGCCGGCCTTGGAGCGGGCCCCGGAGGCGGTCGCCGAGGACGTGCGGCTCGGCTATGTCTCACCCGAGGGCGCGTTGCGCGATTACGCCGTCGCGCTCGACCCCGAGGGCCGGGTCGACGCGCCCGCCACCGCCGCGCTGCGCCGAAGCGCGGCCCGGTGAGCGAGACGGTGAGCGAGACGCCCGGTGCCATCGTTGGCGTCGATGTCGGTGGCACCTTCACCGACGTCTTTTTTCTCGATGCCGCGAGCGGGCGACCGGTGATCGCCAAGGTGCCGACCACCAAGGATAACCCGGCCGAGGGCTTTCTCGACGGCATCGCCGCGGCGTCGGCCACCCCGGGCAAGCTCGCCGCGATCGTGCACGGCACCACGGTCGGCACCAACGCCTTGCTCGAGCGCCGGGGCGCCAAGACCGGCGTGATCACCACGCGGGGCTTCCGCGACGTGCTGGAAATGCGCCGGCGCGACCGGCCGCAGACCTGGGGCCTGTGGGGCAGCTTCCGCCCCGTGGTGCCGCGCGACCGGCGGCTCGAGGTGGATGAGCGCACGCTCGCCGACGGCACCGTGGAGACGCCGGTCGATGCGGCGCAGGTGCGGGACGCCGCCGCGCGTCTGCTCGCGGCCGGCGCGGAGGCGCTGGCCATCTTCTTTATCAATGCCTACGCCAACGACGCCAACGAGCGCGCCGCGCTGGCGGCGGCCGGCGCGGTTTGGCCCAATGCGCACCTCGTCGCCTCGAGCCAGATCCTGCCGGAGATCCGCGAGTTCGAGCGCGCCTCGACAACCGCGCTCAACGCTTATCTGCAACCGGTGCTGGGGCGCTATTTCCACGATTTGCAGGCCACGCTGCGGCGGCGGAAGTTCGCCGGCCAGGTTCTCGTGGTGCAATCCAACGGCGGCGTCATGACGGTGGAGACGGCGCGGCGCCTGCCGGTCCGCACCGCGCTGTCGGGCCCGGCCGCCGGGGTGATCGCCGCCGCTCATATTGCCGCGGCCGCGGGCCATGCCAACGTGGTGACCTGCGACATGGGCGGCACCAGCTTCGATGTCTCCCTGATCGCCGAGGGCCGCAGCACGCTGAGCCCGCAAACCGCCATCGACTTCGGCCTGGTGATCCGCACCCCGATGATCGAGATCACCACCATCGGCGCGGGCGGCGGCTCGATCGCCGCGGTGGATCGCGGCGGCTTGCTTCAGGTGGGGCCAGAATCGGCAGGCTCCGATCCCGGCCCCGTCTGCTACGGTCTCGGCAACGAACGCCCCACGGTGACCGACGCCAACCTGGTGCTGGGCCGCATCAACGCCGAACGCCCGATCGGCGGCAAGCTCGATCATCTGGACGTGGCGGCGGCGCAGCGGGCGTTGACGGCGCATGTCGGCGCGCCGCTCGGCCTTGACACGACGGCCGCGGCGGAGGCCGTAATCCGCGTCGCCAACGCGCGCCTGGCGGGCGCGATCCGCCTGGTCTCGATCGAGCGCGGCCATGACCCGCGCCGCTTCGTCGCCATGCCGTTCGGCGGTAGCGGCGCCTTGCATGCCGGCGCCTTGATCCGCGAGGTTGGCCTGGCCAAGGCGTTGGTGCCGCGCTACCCGGGTGTGACCAGCGCCCTTGGCTGCGTCATCGCCGATATGCGCCATGACGCGGTGCGCACGCTGAACCGCCGCTTGGACGAGCTCGACGAGGCCGCGTTGGCGGCAGAAATGACGCGGCTCGCGGCTGAGGGCCGAACCCTGCTCGGCCAAGCCGGCATCGCGTTGGCTGAAAGCGAGGACCGCTTCGAGCTCGACATGTGCTATTTGGGGCAAACCCACACCGTCGCGGCGCGCCTGCCGGCAGGGGCCGAGGCGGCTGGCGCGGGGCCCACGCGCGCGGTGGTGTGCGCGGCCTTCGAGGCGCGTTACCGCGAGCTCTATGGCCGGCTGTTGGAGGGGATCCCGATCCGCGTTTTGAACCTGCGTGTCACCACCATCGGCCGCCGCCCGAAGTTCGACCTCGCGCTGCTCGCGCCGCCGGCCGACGCCACGCTCGAAGCGGCGAAACGGGGCAACCGACGGGTCTGGGTGGCGGGCGTTTGGCATGAGGTTGCCCTTTACGAGCGGCTGGCGCTGCCCCGCGATGCCGTCGTCGCCGGGCCCGCCGTGCTCGAGCAGCCCGACGCCACGACCTTCATCGAGCCCGGGCTGCGCGGCGCGGTGGACCGCTTCGGCAATCTGGTGATCGAAGCCGCGGGCTGAGCTGAGGCGCCATCCTTCGACAAGCTCAGGACGAAGGCGGGACGGGCTTCAGGGCTCGATCCTCATGCTGAGCCTGTCGAAGCATGAGCCTGTCGAAGCAGGCGGGCCGGCGATCTAACGGCCGGGGTTGAACAGGGCCTCCACGATCGGGCAAGCGGGCACTTCGCCGCCGTCGCAACGCGCCGCCATCTCGTCCAGCACCGCGGCCATGCGGGTGAGATCGGCGATCTTGCCGCGCACCGCGTCCAAGTGCGCCAGCGTCGTCGCCTTGACCTCGGCGCAGGTGTAATCGCCGCCGTCCACCAGGCCCAACAGCGCGCGGATTTGGTCCAGCGCGAAGCCAAGCTGGCGGCTGCGCCGGATGAAGACCAGGCGTTTTTCGTGCTCGGCGTCGTAGAGCCGGTGCCCGCCTCGGCTGCGCGGCGGCGCCGGCATCAGGCCGGCGCGCTCGTAATAGCGGATGGTCTCGATATTGCAGCCGGTGCGGAGCGACAACCCGCCGATGGTCAGGCGCGGCGACAGCTCGTTTGCCTTGGTCATATTACTCATGAGGGGGAGGACCTCGCGAAAATGTGACAACGCGGCGCTTGAATCTGTAGTTACTACAGGATGCATAGTTGCGACAACGGAATTCAGGAGAATGCCATGCAGAACCTGGAGAACGCGGAAGCCCTCGCGGCGTCGCAACCGGTGGCCGGTGGTGCCGGCGATGGCGGAGCAGGGAAGCTCGCGGTTTCGGCGGGGGGCATTTTGGGCGCACTCGCCGCCGCCTCGTGTTGCATCCTGCCGTTGGCTTTGGTCGGCTTGGGTGCGAGCGGCGCCTGGATCGGCCGCTTGGGTTCGTTGGCAACATACCAGCCGATCTTTCTCGGTTTCACCGCGGTCTGCCTCGGCGTCGGCTTCTATCTGGTCTACCGCAAGCCGAAGGCGGCAGGAGTTGTGCCGGGTGCGGTCTGCGCGCGGCCTGTTTCGCACCGCGTCACCAAGATCTTGCTGTGGTGCGCGACCGGCATTGCCGTTGCCGCGCTCGCGTTTCCCTTTGTGTTGGCTCTGTTCGATTGAAGGAGACCGTCGATGAAGCGCGTTTTCGGAATTCCGGCGCTCTTGGCGCTGTTGCTGGGTGGCTGGGCAAGCGCCTGGGCGGGCGAGGAGACAGTCGCGCTGAACGTCAAGATGGAGGGTTGTTCGGGCTGCGCGTTCATCGTTGAACGCGCGCTGGAAAAGGTCTCAGGCGTGATCGACGCCGAGGTCTCGTACCGGCAACAACTCGCTGTCGTGCAATTCGACAACACCAAGGCCACCGTGGCGGAGCTCGTGGCGGCCCCGGAGGCCTACGGATTTCCCACCGAGGTAGCCGCGAACTAATCCGCCGACGTCAAAGGGCCAAGGTCAAAAGGATTATGTCATGTCGTCAGTAGCGAATCGCGAGACGAGCGCAGCGACCGTCGAGCCGATTGCGTTTTCTTTGCGGCCGGGCGTGAGTCTTCCGGATTGGTCGGTGGTCCACGCCGCGCCCGCTCGCCAGGCGCTCGGCGCCATCCTCGAAGCGTTCGGCATCGAGCGTTGTTTCGCGGGCTATTCGGAGATCGAGGATCGCGTGCGCCAGGCCGTCTTGATGCTTTATGGCGAGCTGGGTCGGGCGCCGGATAGGGTCGCGCTGGCGGAAAAGACCGGCCTCTCCGCGGACGCGGTGCACGCCGCGCTGGCTAGCCTACACGCCCGCGACCTGATTCTATTGGACGATGTCACCGGTGAGATCGTGGGCGCCTATCCGTTCACGGAGCGGGTGTCCGGTCACCGCGTGCGCATCGGCGCGCGCAAGCTCACTGCCATGTGTGCGGTCGATGCGCTCGGGGCCGGGGCCATGTATGGCGCGGATAGCGAGATCCGCTCCGCCTGCCGCGAATGCGGCGCCGCGATCGTGGTTCGAACCGTCCGTGACGGCGCCGAGCTCTTGGCTGTCGTGCCAGCCGGCGCGGTGGTGTGGAACGGCATCCACTATGAGGGCCAAGCGGCGGATTCGCTGTGTCGGGTGATCGCGTTCTTCTGTTCCGACGCTCACCTGGAGGGCTGGAGCGCGGCGCGCCGGGGCCTGAAGGGCTTTCGCTTATCGCTGGACGAGGCGTTGCAGGTGGGCAAGGCGCTGTTCGTGCCGGTGTTGGCCCCGCCGGTGGGCGCATAGCCCGCGCAGCGAGGCGGCAGCATGAGCAATATTCCCGATTTGGTGGTCATCGGCGCGGGCTCGGCCGGGTTCGCGGCCGCGATTCGGGGGGCGGAGCTGGGCGCGCAGGTGACGCTGGTGGGCCACGGCACCCTCGGCGGCACGTGCGTCAATGTCGGCTGCGTGCCGTCGAAAACCTTGATCCGGGCCACCGGCGCGCTCTACGCGGCGCGCGCCGCCGCCCGCTTCGCCGGCCTGAGCGGGCAAGGAGAGGTCGACAATTGGCGGGCGCTGATGGCGCAAAAAGAGGCGCTCGTCGACCGCCTGCGCCAAGCTAAATACGCGGATCTATTGCCCGAATACAACACGATCGCCTATGTCGAGGGCCGCGCGCGGTTGCGCGAAGGCGGGGTCGCCGTGGACGGCGATAGGCTGCGCGCCGGCCGCACGATCATCGCCACCGGCGCGTCCGCCACAATCCCCGCCATCCCGGGCATCGACGAGGTGCCCTATCTGACCAGCACCGAAGCGCTGGCGCTGGAGCGCTTGCCGAAATCGCTGCTGGTGCTCGGCGGCGGCTTCGTCGGCTGCGAACTGGCGCAGATGTTTGCCCGCGCCGGCGTCGCGGTGACGCTGCTTTGCCGCAGCCGTTTGCTACCGCAGGCGGA